>CAZMOX010000032.1:0-16207 GCA_964567895.1 uncultured Spirochaetales bacterium
GCACTTATGAAGTTGGGGTGACATGGATCAGGAACAGGATCAGAAACAGGAATACAACTCATTATTGGGTACAGAATTTCAGGAGACTCAGGATGGTCATGAAAATATTCTCAGACCAAAACTGCTAAAAAATTTTTTAGGTCAGCAGAGTTTGAAAGAGAATCTTTCGGTCTTTATCCAGGCTGCTCGTGATAGAAGTGAGACTCTTGATCATATGTTTATAAGTGGTCCTCCCGGATTGGGGAAAACAACTCTTGCTTCAATTATTGCTAATGAGATGCACACTGAAATTAAAATGACATCTGCCCCGGCATTAGAAAAGCCTAAGGATCTTGCTGGTATATTAACTACTATAAAAGAGAAGAGTGTTTTTTTTATTGATGAAATACACAGGTTAAGACCGGTAATGGAAGAGATGCTCTATATTGCGATGGAAGACTTTGAAATAGATTGGGTAATTGGTCAGGGGCCGGCGGCCAGAACCATTAGAATTCCCATACCGCAGTTTACTTTGATTGGTGCAACAACAAAAGCAGGTCAAGTTGCTTCTCCGTTATACACACGGTTCGGTATTACATCACGGATAAGTTTTTATCCGCAAAACGAACTGGCAGAAATAATTAAACGATCTTCAGTTTTACTTGACTCAAAGATTGATGATAGTGCAGTTGATCTTCTTGCTGGTTCTGCTAGAGGAACTCCCAGAATTGCTAATAGATTATTAAAACGTCTTCGTGATTATGCTGAAGTTCTGGGAGATGGAATTATTACAGAAGATATTGTTAAAATGGGACTCGAACGACTCGGTATTGATAAACAGGGTCTTGAGGAACAAGACCGTAATATTTTAAGAACCATTATTGAATTCTATGGTGGGGGACCAGTCGGTGCTGAAACACTTGCAATTTCTATAGGTGAAGCAATTGAATCTTTGGAAGATTTCTATGAACCCTTCTTAATTCAGAAAGGATATCTAAAACGAACTCCCAGAGGTAGGGTAGCGACACAAAAATCATATGATTTACTAGGAATTTCTTTAGGAGCAGGCAGCAATGAAAACCAAAAAGTTCTCTTTTGAGTTACCTGAAAATCTAATAGCGCAAACCCCTGCTGATAAGCGTTCTCTGAGTAAACTTATGGTTCTTAATAGAGAAAAAGGAACAATTACCCATTCCCAAATTGATCGAATAGTTGATTTTATTCCAGATAATACAATTATGGTAGTAAATGATTCAAAAGTCCGTAAAGCACGAATGTATGCTACTTTAGATTCAGGAATACCTCTGGAAATACTTTTTCTTAATGATGAAGGTGATTCTATCTGGACAATAATGTCTAATAAAACCAAAAGATTAAAAATAGGAAGAACAATTTCTTTTCCAGGAGATGTGAAAGGAGAAGTCATTGAAAGTAAAACAGGGGAAGATCGTAAGATCAAATTAAGTCCTGAAATAGATGAAACATTCTTCAATTCCTATGGCCATGTCCCTTTACCTCCCTACATTCAAAGAGACGATCAACCAGATGATATTAAAAGGTATCAGACAGTTTATGCAGATAAAATCGGATCAGTTGCTGCACCTACAGCAGGACTGCATTTTACGAAAGATCTTCTTAATAAAATTAAAATTTCAGGAACAGACATTGCATCTGTTACACTGCATGTTGGTGCAGGAACCTTCCTGCCTATCCGAACAGAACTTATTAATGATCATAATATGCATTATGAATCATATGAAATTTCTCCTGATGATGCAGCAACAATCAACAATAATAAAAAGGCAGGAAAAAAATTACTTGCCGTGGGAACTACTTCTATGAGAACTTTAGAATCTGCAGCAACCTCTTCAGTAGAAGTAGAAGTAGGAAAAAGCAGAACTAATTTATTTATTACACCAGGCTACAAATTTAAAGTTGTTGATCATTTACTAACAAATTTTCATACACCTGAATCAACATTGCTGATTTTAGTTTCAACTTTTGCTGGATATGATTTTATAATGCGTGCATATAAAGAGGCTATAAAGTATGAATACCGCTTTTTTTCTTATGGTGATGCGATGCTTATTATTTGAGAAACTGCAGAAAATATCTCTTTTTCTAATACTGAGATTTCCAGTGTTCCATCAAATCTAATTAAATGAGAATTCTCAGGCATCTCATGAAAAGCTTTTTCATATGAGTTATATACTTTTTCCTGAAACTCCAGAGTTTCAAAATGATCACGATCTTCCCGGTCTTCAATTCTATTTATACAAACTGCAGGAGGAGTATCGATATAAATCACTACTTCAGGGAAGGGAAAATAACTATTAATGGCCTTGACCTCATCATAGGGTGTACCTATTGATTGGTAAGCTAAAGATGAGAAAAAATAACGATCAGAAACGACAATTTCACCTTGGTGGACTGCAGAGGAAACCCCATTTTTATCATTATATAAGTGATTTTCTCTATCAGCAGCAAATAAAAAAGCCAAGGATCTGGAAGGGATATCAATATCACCCCGTAAAACCTGACGTATTAATTTCCCGATAGGAGAATCGGTTGGTTCACAAGTAAGAATAGCTTTACGTCCAGCATTTCTGTATCTCTGAGCTAATAATTTTGCCTGCGTAGTAGTTCCGGCTCCATCAAGACCTTCAAAAACTACTACATTAAGTAAAATGTTTTCTAAATTTTTCATATTAAACTAGTTATAATATATTTTTTTAAAAAAAAACATATTTATTTAGTCTCTTTTATGTAATATGATTGTTAAAATAATGGATATATAATGAAAAATCATAATACTATTCTCGATATTGTGCTGATAGCCTTTTTTTTGGTAATTTCAGCAGTTGTATCAATACCTTTAACTCATTTTCTAGAGAATCGTTCTATATCTATTGCTGATCGATATATTAATTCAATAGAAGAAATACTGGGTTCGGATATTACATTCAAATTAAAAGATAAAGATCTTCTTCGTCATGTTAAATTATACGATGTAGTTATTCAGGATAAATCTGTTTCCCGAAATATTATAGCAAATATTGATGAACTGACTATAGAATATAATCTTCTAAAACTGCTATTTATGAGAAACTTAGATCAATACACCATTAATCTTACCGCAAACAGTATGACAGGAAATCTTAATGAATCTGAAATAAAAAGAATTATTTCTCAGAATAATAAACAACCGGTAAAATCTGATTACATTTCACAATTATTACCTAAACTGCTAATTAAGATAAATATTCAAAATTCAAATTTTGATTTACAATATAGAAATATAGTTACTGAGATTGAAAATTTAGACTTCAATTTAGAGATTGAAAAACAACAATTCACAATTGGTAACATTCTGGCGGATTTAATAAAAACTGAATTATATGATTCAAATAATTCATTAAATTTAGTGGGTACTTTGTCACTTGAGAATATAGTTATTAAAACTGTTGAAAATGAAAGTTTACTTGATTTTATTGCTAATATTTCTAAAACAACCATGCAGTTAAATGATTCTAACCGCTCTTCTTCATCAGTTTTCAATACCATAGTTATCGATGGTGGTATTTCTTTACAGGATTTATCACTACATCATTTCAATCTTAATATTTTAAATTCAGTTTCAGAAAACAAAAATGATGCGTATCATTTATTAATTGAAAGTAATGTACTTGATGTCATAGCGCAGCAGAAAAGTTATTCAACTGAATTAGAATTTCAGATAACTTCAGAACAGCTAGTCACTGAGGCGAGAAATATAAATAGTGATTCTCTTTCTGCTGATATGATAAATGCAAAATTTACATTTAATTCTAATCTTTCTATTCCTACAGAAATTCCTGCACTTAATGTCTCTTTTGATGAATTGGCACTATTGGTAGAATCTACAGGAGATTTTCTTGCCCCAAAAGATGAAAAAAGCATTTTCAAAGTTGATTTACAAAAATCGGATATAGAATTTTTTAAAAATCCTACAAGAAGTACCTATAATATTTTACTTAAAACAGACGCTATTTCCTCAAATTTATTAATTCCTGGTGTAAGTCTTTCCGGAATTGGGAAAATCAAATCACCAACAATACTCCTTGAAACAAAACTTGATCAATTTATTGATATATCTTTTCTGTCAGAATCAAGTACTTTTGATATGCTGTATAAGGATACTAAATTTACTATTCAGGCTAATTCACCTAATCTCTATATTAAAAATAGTGGTCACGACTTGTCAGGCACAGTAAGAACAGTTATAAACAGTTCCCTTCAACTTAGTAACCCAGTAGAAATCAGTTCAGTGATAGATTTAAAAGCTGACTATAATTATGATAACAAAGTTATACATTCCGATTTACAATTAAATTCAATATTCATTGATCAGATAGAGTTTTTCAAAGAAGTTATTGGATCTATGTATATTGATTTTCCTACTAAACTTGTTTCAGGTAATTTACAGATTCCTGGATTAGCAACTGACTTTGAGTACAATATCGTTGAAGAGGCTCTTTCTTCAGAATTACAAATTGATAATTTATCTGTGGATATTTATGAAGAACAGCTATCAAGGTTTATAGATTATAATAATCTGAGTTTTTTAGCCGGATCGCAATTAAATGGAAATGTATCTGTAGACTTATTAGTACCTAATTATTCATTATCATATGCTGGACGATTAGTTTTAAATAATTTATTTATAAATTCTGATTTGCCAAAGGTTAATATTGAAACATCTCTAGAGGGCGATAGCAGTTCTATATCAATTATTGGTGCAGAGATCACAATTCCAGACTATCTCATGGTGCTTGACGGTACATTGGATATTAAAAACAGAACTCCTGATTTACAGATAAATATTTTTAAAAATAATTCTGAATCAAATAATTTTCTGGGAGGCGCATCTGATTTACGTCCTTTAATTAGTGCCGGGATTTCAGGTAGTTCATTATTAGATGGTGAAATTGAATTTTATTATAAAGATTTACCAGAAGTGTCTATAAAATCTCATTATAGCGTAAGTAGTGACTTTAACACTCTGGATCTTGATGGAGTAGTTGATTATAGAAATATAACCTATCCAATTATTTTAAGTGCAGATATTGATAATTTATTTCTTACAGGTATTGGAGGCAATCAAAAAAGTGGATTTGCTGAATTTTCACTATATCGAATAAATGATGGCTCTATGAATTATTCCGGATCTTTAGTCCTGGATAATCAGCATTTACCTGATAATCGATTCACTTTTCTGTCGTTACTCAGTATTGATGCTGATATTAATTTTGAATTTAATAATTTACAAGATTGGATTATTAGTATTAACAGTGCAGATATTGAGAACATTGAATTTGGCAGGAATCCAGTAACACTGAATTTAGAGTCTGTACAAATTGTTCCTGAATTAATAACTATCCGACAGTTAATTTATAATGATTCTGTTTCCAGTTTGTCAGGAGAAGGAGAAATCAGTTATGAATTGTCTCCTGATCTTTTAATTGAATCTTTGATAAGTATTAAAAATGATAATGAACAAATAAATATTTCATTGGATAAATCAGGGAAGGGTATCTACCTTTCAGCAGATATTTCCGGTGGGAGGCTTCTTCATGCTCCAATAGAGATTGGGTCTGGTATTGTTGATGGAACTTTAACCTTTTCAGGAAATGAATCTGAATATATTTTGTTTTCTAATTTGAGCATTCGGAATGGATTAATGTCACAAAAACCATATTCTGGAAGTGTCCTTCTCTCTGGTAATGAGCGAGAGTTGAAAATTGATAACTTTTCCGGTAAGTATGATGGTAACTCAGTAGAAGATTTTGCTTTAAATTATAATTTTTTAAGTGGAATTATTGAAAGTACCAGTTTTCAACAGCTCAATACAAAAAATGGAATTATTACATTTAATCTTGATCTGAAAGCAGAAGTACAGAAAATTATCTCTATTTTTGATATATCAGTAAATAGAATACTCAATCAGGATTTAGTAATTGAAAGTACAATTTCTGAAATAAGCTATAATGAAATCTCACTATTACATGATTTTACTGCTGCAGCCAAAATAGCCAATGGATTAGTTTCTATTTCCGGAGGGCCTCAAAATTCTATGTTTGCTGAAATTGCCAGAGATGGAAAGCTAACAGCCTCAATTGGTCAAACGGCTGAAAGCTCTCTCCCTTTTTCTCTTTCACTGAATGGTTTCCTAAATAATGGTCAAATTGATGTCAAAACTGAAGATGTTCAGTTTGACTTAACTTTTCTTAATTCTATTTTTAGAATGTCTGAGTATTTACATTTTGATTCTGGTACTATTTACGGAAATATGCAGGTAACAGGTTCACTAGAAGATCCTGATTTCTTTGGTGAGTTATTTTGTGATTACACTGAAATAACATCTATAGTTTTACCCAAAAAAGCAAAAGCTGAAAATATAAGTGCCTCAATAAGTGAGAAAACACTATATTTTGTCCCTTTTTATGCAGAAGTTGATAATAAATTTTCAAAAATTAAAATGCAGATGGGATTAGAATATTTGATACCTTTTTACTATGACATTTCAATCATAATTCCTGAAAATGAAAAAATTTATTTTAAAAATAACTTTAATAAAATAGGACTTATCTTTGATGGAATGATTTCCGGATTAGTGAATTTCGAGGGTGACGGTTTTGAAATAAAGATATCAGGAGACCTGAAAATTGATGATACTATAATAAGTTTATCTCCAGATGGAAAATTTGATAATCTAAATAGTCGAGCAGTAATATCAGCAGAACTTGAAATGACAACTGGTAATAATGTAAAAGCAATATTACCTAATCTGGATTTCCCTATAATTTCAGCAACACTTGCAGAAAACCAAAATTTAAGTATTTCCTATAATGCAAATAATAAAAATTATCAGGTTAGTGGAGACATGAAGATTCTGGGAGGAGAAATATTTTATTTCCAGAGAAGTTTTTTCATTACCGACGGCTTATTAAAAATGAATGAAAATCACCTCTATAAATTTGATCCGAATATTAGTTTTGAAGCTAAACTTCGGGATTTTGATAAAAATGGTGAAAAAATTGATATATTTCTTAAAATACAGAATGATCCGATCAGCAGTTTTACCCCGGTATTAAGCTCAAGGCCTTCAAAATCAGTTGCAGAAATTGCTGAAATTTTGGGGCAAAATATATTACCTGGAAATATAATAGGTGGAACAAACATTAACTCTGCACTTGCGCTGGCAACAATTGCAACTGATGTTATCCAGAAATTGGGTATTATTAAACTTGATCCTATTTCTGATTTTGAGAATATTGTACGTAACACTTTTCAACTTGATCTGTTCTCTATACGTACACAAGTTTTTCAGAACATAATTCTGGAAACTATCACGAATTCACAGTTACAGATGTTGTCGCTTAACCCAATTGCAAGGTATCTTGACAATACAACAGTTTTCTTGGGAAAGTATATAAATAATGATATTTTCCTACAGGCAATGCTGCATTTAACTGCAAATGACAGCTATGGTTCAGGATTTTTTATGACGGATGATCTAGAACTTGATATTGAATTAAGTATTGAATGGGAAAATCCGCTATATTTTTTACGAGTTTCTACACAACCCGATGGGTTACAGCCATTTCAGTTGTTGGATGCTTTAACAATTGGAGTATCATGGAGTTTTTCATTTTAGTAATTAGAGGATATATATGTTAAAAAAATTTGTACTTGTAGTTTTAATCTTTCTCACAATAACCAGCTTATTAAGTGCCCAGGATCAAACAGATCAGTGGTATAATGGAATAAAACCAATTTTTAGTATTCAATTTGTTGGATTACTACATGTTGATGAAACTGAACTACGAGAAATCACAAATGGTTATCTTGGAAAACTATTTGAGGATACACTATTTGATTCACTTCTAAGTGAACTCTATAATCTGCAGTACTTTGCATACTTCTCTGCTGAGGCTAAAGAGGGTGGTGATAGTGGAGAAGATCTTATTATAGTTTTTCAATTTGTTGAGTTACCGATTATTGAAACACAAGAAATTATTGGCAATACAACAGTAAGGATAAAAGACATAGAAGAAATTCTCACTATCGGAGTCGGCAGTTTTGCTACAAGTGCAAAAATTGATGATATGGAAGCAGCTATCGAAGAATTATATGTATCTAAAGGATATACTGATGCCAAAGCCAGCATTGATAGGGTTACCAATACAGAGACTAATACTATAGATCTTACCATAACAATTGATGAAGGTCTTCAATCAAAAATATCTACCATTTTATTTGAAGGAAATGAACATTTTTCAGAGAATACTCTTAAAAAAATAATTGTTTCAAGGCAGCAATCTTTATTCAACCCGGGTAATTATATAGAAAACAGCATTGAAGAAGATAAACAGGTTATTCTAACCTATTATAAAGAAAGAGGTTATATAGATGTTGTAATACCTAATGTGAGTATTGCAGAAACAGACCAGACAGATCCCTCAAAAAACATGCTTGAAATTAAATTTATTATTGAAGAGGGTGTTGAGTGGAAATTTGGCGGTATAGAGATAATAGGAAATACAATATTAGCAGAAGATGCTATTCAGAACGCTATTACTCATGAAGTAGGAAAACCATTAAATATAGTAAAAATCCAACAGAATATTTCTGATATTGCAAAACTGTATTGGAATGATGGATATGTAGCGAGTAAAATTGATACACAAGAGACAAAAAATGAGGCTGATCGCACCGTCTCGTATACTATGACTATTAATGAAGGATCGCAATCAAGTGTTGAATATATAGTAATAAAAGGTTTTGATAAAACCAATGAATTTGTACTCTATAGAGAACTTGATATTAACCCGGGAGATATTTTTAGTATTGATAAATTATTCAGTAGTATGAGAAATATGTATAATACCGGAATAATTGATGATGTCTCTTATGAAATACTTTACGGCACTGAAGAAGATGACGTAGTAATTGAAATTACTATAGTTGAATCTAATAAAGTTGACCTGGAATTTGGAGCAACATTCGGCGGCACTGATGAATTCCCGGTTTCCGGATTTTTTTCCTGGACAGATAAGAATTTTCTGGGAAATGGACAAGATTTTTCTATTGGAATAAATATTTCTCCTTCAGCTCAAACTTTAGATTTTTCATTTCAGGAAACATGGCTTATGAATCAACGCTGGAGCGGGGGTATTTCTCTTGCTGCAGGACATTATCTTCAGTCAAACATTCTTCAGGATTATGCAGGAATAGTATTTAGTGAAGAAGATTATATGGATGGAGCTGCTGCCCCGGATCCTTATAACAGTTACGAAGAGTATCAGGCAGCATTGGCTGCCGGTATGTCAGTTCCAAAAAGTACTTTTATGAGTTATGATCAATACAAATTTACTCTTGGGCTCTCTTCTGGATATACATTTCATACCGACCTTGGTCGTTTAACTCTTGGCGGCAGCACAAATGTTGCACTTTCATATATTAACTATGATAACACTTTGTATCGACCTTATAACCCAATAATCAGAAATAACTTAAAGGACTGGAAATTTACAAATAAAATTGGATTAAATTTCTCCTGGGACGGGCGTGATTTAATAGAAAATACTACAACTGGTTTTCTCTTTCAGGAGGTAATAAGTTACGCTGGTGGAGTTATAGGGGGAACCTCAAATTATATTAAAACAAGTACCTCCTTATCAGGTTTTGCAACTATATTTGAAATTCAAAGAGATGAAGCAACACCTATAAAAGGGGTAATATCTGCTAAAACTACTGTATCTACAATATTTCCACAGTTTTATAATAATAATGGATCCTGGGTGCTTGGAATAGGTGCTACACAATCTGAAAAACTCTATATTGATGGAATGAATATTGCCAGAGGAAGAACTCCTGAATATAATCTTGAGTTTCTTTGGGATAATACATTTGAATTTAGTATGCCTATTTCAGAAAAAATAGTTTGGGCTGAAGCATATGTAAGTGCAACAGGATATAAATCTGATTTAGTAGATGTTAATAATTTAGGAATAAGTGATTTTTATTTTGGTACAGGATTGGGAATTCGATTGGCAATTCCGGGCTTTCCATTGGGTCTCTATCTTACAAAAAACTTTTCTGTAAATGAAAATGGATTAATTAAATGGGAACCTGGTGATATATTAGCAAATCCAGATGATGATGAATCAGGTTTTAAACTAGTGTTGGCTATTACTACAAGTATTTATTAGGAATTCAGAGTTTTTATGAGTGAAACTCCTATGATGCGTCAATACAAAGGCATTAAAAGTCAGTATCCTGAAGAAATTGTTTTCTTTAGACTTGGCGATTTTTATGAAATGTTTCTGGATGACGCCAAAGAAGCATCACAAATACTTAATCTCACTTTAACTGCAAGGCATGGAATTCCGATGTGCGGGATTCCATATCATGCAGCAAAAAACTATATAAGAAGACTTCTTGAGGCTGGTAAAAAAATAGCTATCTGTGAACAAACAAAATTGCCTGAGAATGGAAAGGGATTGGCAGAAAGAGAAGTTATACAAATAGTTACACCTGGTACTGTTGTAGATGATGATTTACTCATTTCTGAAATCAATAACTATATATTATCTATTGCTGTAACAGGTAAACAAATTTCTCTATCTTATGCAGATTTATCAACAGGAGAGCTTGTAGTTTCTTTAGTGAATAAGGAACCTAATTATGAGAGCCTCAGACGATACATAACTAAATTACAGCCAGTAGAAATACTTATTCAAGAATCTGTATATTTCGAAGATGAACAATTCCGTCGGGCAGTTGAGCATGAATGGACGATGATAACAAGATATCCTGATTGGCATTTTGACACTTCTCAATCTGAAGATTTATTGGAAAAACATTTTAAAACTGTATCTCTTCAGCAATTTGGTTTTGATAAAAATGACAAACTATTAAAATCTACAGGAGTTCTTTATACATATCTATCTCATACTTCAAGAAAATCTTTAATTCATGTGCATAATATTAAAATTGAACATGAGAGTGAAAACCTCATTGTAGATGAATCATCTCAAAAAAATCTTGAATTAGTGCGAAACATGCATGATAATAGTGAAAAATATACTCTATTTTCATCTATCAAACATACAAAAACTGCTTCAGGAACCAGGCTCCTAAGAAAATGGATATTATCACCTCTAAATTCAATTGAAATAATTGAAGAAAGACATAGTTATATTGATCTATTTTATCATAACCAGATATTGCAAAATAAAATCAGAATTGAATTAAGTTCAGTTCTTGATGTTGAAAGATTATGTGCTCGATTGTCACTGCAAAAAGCATCACCAAAAGATCTACTTTCGATAGGTTCTACCATTGAGCATGTTGCAGAGATAATTTCTCTATCTGATAAATTGAACCAGTATATTTTAAATTTAGTTAGTGCAGATAAACTCAAAGAGCTTTTTAAACTTCAGGTGTATATTGAAAAATGTATTAATAAGGATGTTAATGGTCCTTTTTCAGAAGGAAAAGTTATTAGAGATGGTTTTAATTCTGAATTAGATAATCTAAGAAATATTAAAACACATGCTATTTCCTTTCTCGATAATTATTCTGAAAAATTGCTTCAGGAAACTTCTCTATCAAAATTAAAAATTAAATATAATAAAATTATTGGTTACTATATTGAAGTCTCAAAACTCCATACAGATAAAGTACCGGATTATTTTTTCAGAAAGCAAACCCTGGTCAATGGTGAACGTTATACAACTGATGAACTTTCTCAACTTGAAAGAAGAATACAATCATCATATCAAGAAGCTGAACTCCTTGAACGTTCAATTTATCAGGAAATTCTTTCTGCCTGTATGGATAAAATTAAATCTCTTCTCAAGTTAAGCGATTGTCTTTCGAAAATTGATTGCTTTCAATCTATGGCATTTTCTGCTATAAAAAATGGGTATAGTAAACCAATATTTACAACTAATTCTTCCTTACAGATAATTAATGGAAGACACCCGGTTGTTGAACAAAATCTACCTCCTGGAGAATTTGTATCAAACTCTCTAGAGTGCTCATCTAAAACTGGTAACTTTGCACTGATAACCGGTCCCAATATGGCGGGAAAATCAACATTCCTTCGACAAACAGCACTTATTGTATTATTAGCACATATGGGATCTTATGTTCCGGCAGATAGTGCTGTTATGGGAATTCATGATAAAATATTTTGCAGAGTAGGCGCTACAGATAACCTTGCGCGTGGTGAATCAACATTTTTGGTTGAAATGATGGAAACCTCGTATATTTTGAGAAACGCTACCAAAAAGAGTCTGATTATTATGGACGAAGTAGGGAGAGGTACCAGTACACAGGATGGAGTTTCAATTGCATTTGCAGTTATGAAAAAACTTATCTCAATTTCTGCAGAGACTTTATTTGCTACACATTATCATGAACTTACTGTTTTTAATGATAAGGAAACTCAACACTTGTTCCTTGAAGTTCTTGAAACTGATGGTAAAATAGTCTTTCTAAACAAAATAAGAAAAGGCAACACGTCATCGTCATATGGTTTACATGCAGCTAGATTAGCCGGGTTACCGATGAGTGTATTAAGGTCGGCTGAAACTTATCAAAAGATACATGCCAAACATGAAATTCAGGATGCTGAGAGTCTTCAGAAGGATTTAGAAAATCTTTTTACAGAGGAACCTGAAAATGATTATGAAGAAAACAGGCGTATGAAATATGAGGAAATCGCCCACCAGTTAGCGACAGTGAACATTGATGAAATGACACCAAGAGGTGCATTAACCTTTTTATATGAATTAAAGAATTTTTTGAATGAAATCTCTGAATAATTAAGTTATAGAAGGTATGAAACATAATTATAGCTGTATTCTCTGTTCAGATAGTTTTCTTTCTACAAAAGAGGTTATGTATGATTTATGTACTGAATGCTATGCATTCCTTGAAGAACAATTTTTCAACAACATATTCAAGAAAAACTGTCCCACTTGCTGTCTTCCTCTATTAACTGAAAATAATTGTGTGAATTGTTCCGAACAAATAAAATCTGTAATCGATAATAAACAAACCTGCTTTCTCTATACAGGTTTAATTAAGGAGCTAATAATCTATTACAAATTTAGAAATATTATTCAATTAAGCGAATTTTTTTCTCATTATATTTTAAAGGCGTTAGGAGATTTGAAAAATCATATAATACTTATACCTATACCTGGTAATTCAAAAAATATTAAAAAACGAGGATGGGATCAGGTTTTAGAAATTGCTAAAAGGATTAAAAATGAACGCATAGTTGTCCATGTACTTCTTAAACAGAAAAAAAAGCATAAACAGCAAAAAACCCTTGATAAATCACAAAGAATTATCCAAGCAAAAAATAAATTTACTATTGATAAAAAAATTCTAGAGAATGTATTAACTGATTTACAATCTTTCGGGCAATATAAGATTTTTCTTATAGATGACATTATTACAACAGGAGCAACTCTTGAGTCAGCTGCAACTGTTCTAATTGATGCACTAAAAGTACCTATTCACGCAATAACATTAGCAATGGATTGACTTATTAAACTATTCCTGTTATACATAGATTATATTCCAATAAAAAATATTTTTTGAGGAGTCGAGTAATTCGGCTCTTTTTTTGTGGTGTGATGTTAAAAAATAAAATTAGAGAAAATACATTATTTATCGAGACAGCCCCTTTAGTTCAGAAAATTGGTTTGATTCTTGTTGATATTAGTGAAAGTGAACAACATAATTCAATACAGATAAGGGTTATAATTAAAGCAATAAAGCGTATAACAACTATTGAAGATTGTACTAAGGTTCATAAGATACTTGAACCACGTCTGGAACTTTTAGTAAATAATAAGGATTTACAAATAGAAGTTTCAACTCCGGGTTTACAACGAAATTTAAAAGATTATTATGAGTTTGAGTTGTTTACCGGCGAAAATGTGAGAATTTATGATGAGAGAAGTTCTGATTGGATTTCAGGTAAAATATCAGGTACTAAACTTGATGAAGAAATCCTGATTTTGGAGCAATCAATTACTAGTGAAAAAAAAATTATTGAAATACCATATACTTTTATTAAGAAAGCTAAATTGGAAGTTATTTGGGAGGAAAAGAGATAATGGCTACAGGGTTAAGTGCTGTAATTAAAAGCCTTGTTATTGACCGCGGGGTTTCAGAAGAGTTAATTTTACAGACCATTGAAGATTTTCTTCTTGCTGCGTATAAAAGAAGATATGGCACATCTGAAAATGCGGTTGTTAAATTTGATAATGATGGGGATGAAGTAAAACTTTACTCTCGAAAAATCATTGTAAAAGAGGTTGAAGATGACTTACTTGAGCTTTCACTTGAAGAGGCGTTGCCTCTGAATGATGAGTGCGAAGTTGGTGATGAGTTGCTTATCGAAATCGACCCAAAAAGTTTTGATAGAATTTCGGTACAAAGTGCAAAACAGAAAGCTAAACAAACTTTACGTGAGATTCAGAAAGATACTTTATATTCTGAATTTAAAGGTAAAGAGGGGGAGATGGTCATTGGGTATTATCAGCGTGATAAAAATGGTGATATATTTATTGATCTTGGAAAAACTGAAGGTATTTTGCCAAAAAGATTTCAGTCTCCACGTGAAATTTATCGGAGAAATGATAGAGTTAAAACACTGATTTATAGTGTTGAAAAAAACCCTTCAGGTTTAAGGATAATGCTTTCAAGAACTCATACGGAATTTGTTAAAAAACTGTTTGATCTCGAAGTCCCTGAACTGTATGACAACTCAATTGAAATATACAAAATTGTAAGAGAGCCTGGGTATCGTACTAAATTGGCTGTGTATTCAAACAGAGATGATATTGATCCTGTTGGTGCATGTGTTGGTCTTAAAGGAATCAGAATACAAACAATTGTGCGTGAACTTGAAGGTGAAAAAATTGATGTTTTAAAATATGAAACAGATCCAACCTTATTCATTAAAAATGCCCTATCACCTGCCGAGGTAAGACAGGTATATATTTTAGATGAAGCCAAGCGTTCTGCTTTAGCTGTGGTATCTGAAAATCAACTCTCTTTGGCGATTGGAAAACAAGGATTGAATGTTCGGTTGGCAAATAGATTGGCAGACTGGAATATCGATGTAAAAACTGAAGAACAATTTCTAGAAATGGATATCGCACAGGAATCCAGACGCGGTCTTGATGCGCTGTTCTCTGATGAACCTGAAGATGAAATTATTAATATTGATGATATTCCTGGAGTGGATGAGAGAATTATTAGTATTCTTGAAGAAAATGAAATTGTCAGAATTGATGATTATATAAATATGTCTGATTCTGATCTTTCAGCACTTCCTGGATTATCAGAAAGTGATATAAAAACTATAAATGAAGTTATTAATGAATATGTAGATATAGTTGAAGAAGAAGCAGAATCAGAAGAAGAATATGAAGAAACTTTTGAATGTCCTGAATGTAGACATGCTTTAACGGATGACATGACATCTTGCCCAAACTGTGGTGTTGGGTTAAGTTTTGAAGAAGAAAGTGTTGAGGAAGAATAAGATCAGGAAGGAAAATGGCTGAAGAAAACAAGGTTGAAAAACCAAAAGCTACATTAATTAAGCATAGCAAAAAATCTCAGGAACCCGTAACTATTACTGCAAACCCTGCTAGTGAAGAAAAGTTGGTTGAAAAAAAACGCGTAGTAGTTGTTAAAAAGAAAAAAGTTGTTGTTAAAAGACCAACTGCGTTAAAACCTGAGGCTGTCCAAAGTGAAACATCCAGTGCAGAAACAATTCAGAAACCATCTCCAAAAAGAGAACCAGCTGAATTAAAAACTGATCGTTCAGTTGTGACTGCAAATCCAGATAAAGTACTGGAAGTAAAAAAAGAACAACAAACTAAATCAGAGATTCCTCCACGAAGAGCAGTTGCTGAACAAAAGGATAGATCTACTTCACGTAGACCCTCTTCAAATCAGACTCGGACAAATGATTTTCGGTCTAATAGCCCTCGACCTGTAGGAACCAGAGTAGGTACGTTACACGGAAGACCCGTTTCTAATGATAGGCCTGGAGATTCTCGTGATCAACGCTCACGGTCTCAAGGAGGATCTGATAGACCTCCGTATCAGGGAAGACCTCAAGGTGGTTCCGACAGACCTCCGTATCAGG
>CAZMOX010000032.1:16307-22233 GCA_964567895.1 uncultured Spirochaetales bacterium
ACAGACCTCCGTATCAGGGAAGACCTCAAGGTGGTTCCGACAGACCTCCGTATCAGGGAAGACCTCAAGGTGGTTCCGACAGACCTCCGTATCAAGGAAGACCTCAAGGTGGTTCTAACAGACCCCCATTTCAGGGAAGACCGCAAGGTGGAACCGGTGCAGGCGGATCAGGTCGGTTTAATAGAAGCAGACCTGGCAGCACAGACAAACCACCAGTACCACAAGAAAATCAGAAAACAGTAAAAAAGGTTTTTAAACCAAAAGATAAACGCCAAAGAAATTTTCAAAAGAAAAGAGAAGGTGTATTAGAGAGAAATTTTCAGATTAAGAAAAAAACTATTAATACAACAAACCCAATTCCTAAGAAAATTGATATGATGGAAGTAATTACAGTTTCCGAACTTGCAAAAAAAATGAATTTAAAAGCCTCAGAACTTATAGGAAAACTTATGAGTATGGGGATGATGGTTACCATTAATCAGCAAATAGATGCTGAAACAGCACAAATACTTGCAGAAGAATATGGTTGTAAAGTAAACGTTGTTTCATTATATGAAGAAACTTTAATTAAGACTGATGAAGATCCTGATGCTGTACTAAAACATAGACCGCCAATTGTAACTGTTATGGGGCATGTAGACCACGGTAAAACAAAACTGCTTGATGCAATAAGGGAAACAAATGTTGTTGCAGGAGAATTTGGTGGAATTACACAGCATATAGGTGCATATAAAGTCCAGATTGCAGATAACGATATCGTCTTTCTTGATACACCTGGTCACTCAGCCTTTACTCTTATGCGTGCACGAGGTGCTCAGGTAACTGACATTGTTATATTAGTGGTAGCCGCTAATGATGGTGTTATGCCTCAGACAAAAGAGGCAATAGATCATGCTAAAGAAGCAGGAGTACCTCTTATTGTTGCTATAAATAAGATAGATTTACCTGAGGCAAATCCTGAACGAGTTAAACAGCAACTATCAGAATATGATCTTTTACCTGAAGACTGGGGTGGTTCTACACTGTATTGTGAAATTTCTGCTTTAAAACATGAAGGGATCAGTA
Source organism: uncultured Spirochaetales bacterium (assembly GCA_964567895.1). Taxonomy (GTDB): domain Bacteria; phylum Spirochaetota; class Spirochaetia; order JABMQR01; family JABMQR01; genus JABMQR01. The sequence goes on from CAZMOX010000032.1 coordinate 17,373, forward strand.
ATTTATTAGAGATAATTTTACTGCAGGCAGAAATGCTTGAACTTGATGCAAATTATTCATGCAGAGCGGAAGGTAAAGTAATAGAATCAAAGGTCGATCATGGTCGTGGTATTGTCTCGACAGTTATCATTCAGAAAGGAACCCTTAAAGTTGGTGACTCCTTCATTGCCGGACTATACTCTGGTAAGGTTCGCGCAATGTTTAATGATATAGGTGATAAAATTGATTTGGCAACACCTTCAACCCCAGTAGAAATATTAGGATTTACTGGAATACCCAATGCCGGGGCTCCCTTTCAGGTAACTGAAAATGAAAAGCAGGCTCGCCAGATTGGTGCAAAAAGGCAAGAACTTGCAAGACAAGGTATAGCGAGCAATGTGAAAAAAGTTACTCTTGATAACTTGTTTGATTCAATTCAGGAGGGAGAAATCCAGGAGTTGAAAGTTATTATCAAAGGTGATGTTCATGGATCTGTTGAAGCCTTACAATCATCACTGGAAAAATTATCTACTTCTGAAGTTCGATTAACTGCTATAAGGGCTTCTGCAGGTGCAATTATAGAAGATGATATAAACCTTGCCTCGGCATCTAATGCAATAGTAATTGGTTTTAATGTACGTCCGACACCTAAAGCTAAACTCCTTGGAGATAGAGAGAAAATTGATGTTCGAAAGTATAATATTATTTATGATGCAGTAGATGATATGAAACTTGCTATGGAAGGATTACTTTCACCTGACATTAAAGAAGAGATTATTGGAAAAGTTGAAGTTCGTGATGTTTTCAAAGTTCCCAAAACCGGATTGGTTGCTGGTTGTTATGTTCTAAACGGCAAAGTAGTCAGGAATGCAACTGTTCATATTATTCGTGATAGTATTGAACAATATACTGGAAAAGTTTCATCGTTAAGAAGATTTAAGGATGATGCCAAGGAAGTTCTTGAAGGTTTTGAGTGTGGTTTAGGTGTTGATAATTATCAGGATATAAAGGTAGGAGATATCCTTGAAGTATTTCAAATTATTGAAATAGCTAAAAAGCTAACTTAAAATGAGTGGATTTACACAACAAAGATTAGAATCTCAACTTTTAGAGGCTATTAGTATTATAATATCCAGGGGAGATGTGAAAAACCCTGGATTAAGCCGATTTGTTTCAATTAGTAGTATTTCTGTTTCACCTGATTTTGCATTTGCAAGAGTTAATATGACATCTTTTGAAGATGAACAAAGTCTTCGTCATTCTGTCAATGCTTTAAATAGTGCTGCAGGTTATATCCAATCAAAAATTGCAAAGCTGCTTAAAACTCGTAATACTCCAAAACTAACTTTTTATGTCGATACATCAATACGGGATGGAATGAGAGTTAATAATATTATTGATGACCTATATGATAATGATGAATAATAGCGGCATACTTTTATATGCTAAACCAGTCGGAGTGACATCTTTTAGTGCATTATATCCCATCAAAAAAAAATTTAATAAAAAAACCGGACATGCCGGAACACTTGATAAATTTGCTGAGGGGCTGCTTATTGTTCTCCTAGGTAAATATACAAAATTAAACTCTATTTTTAGTGGTTTGGATAAAGTCTACGAAGCAGTTTTTTATATGGGTGTAGAAACAGATACTTTAGACCCGGAAGGTGCTGTAATTAATAAATGTCAGATTCCTGATATCAAACTTATGGAAAATATAATTGGAAATTTCATTGGAAAAATTCAACAAGTACCTCCAGCATACTCTGCTATTCATGTTAATGGGAAAAGAGCATATCAGGAAATAAGGAGCGGAAGAGTTCCCAATCTCACTCCTAGAGATATATCTATTTACGATTTTAATCTTATTGATTGGAACCCACCATATTTAAAGGTGCGCATTCACTGTTCAAAAGGAACGTATATTAGATCTTTGGCAAGAGATTTTGGTAAGGCCTGTGGATCAGCTGCCTATGTCTGTAAACTTTTGAGAACATCAATTGGCTCTTTTTCATTAGAGAACGCAACAAATGAAAACAATTTATCTGAAGAAAATATCCTTCAAGGATCTGATTTTTTTAAAGATTTACCTGGTTTTCATTTAGTTGAACCTACTGAAAATGAATTGCTTCGGTTGCAATACGGTACAATGCCTAAAACAATTTTAACCAATTTTCATGATGATTTAAAAGATCACTATTGTGTATTTCAGGATAAAGAGGGAAATGTTGCGGGTGTATCTACACTTATAGCTGATAACAATGTATTAATTCCTAAAAAATTGTTGTTTTCTACAACTGCTTAAGGAAAGAGAGAATTAAATGCGAATACTTGATTTCGAAAAACTAAAATTAACAGAGTTATATACTGGTAAGAAAGCTGCTGTTACAATTGGTGTATTTGATGGTATTCATAAAGGTCATATGAAACTTCTACATCAGGTAACTCAGGACTCTTCTTTGGAATCTTTTGTAATTACATTCTATGTAAATCCTAAAAAGATATTGAGACCTGATTCTTTCCACGGCTGTATATTAACACAAAAACAGAAGGTGGAACATTTAGAGGCTTATGGTATTGATAACGTAATTCTCATTGACTTTTCCTCTGATTTTAGTAAACTACGAGGAGATAAGTTTTTTGATTATATTACTTCATCTATAAATATTAAAAAACTAATTATTGGGAGTAATTTTAGATGTGGTATAAATGCATCTTACACGGCACCCATGATTGAAGAATATTTTTCGAGTATGAATACTGATACGGTTATCGTTGATCAACTGGTAAACGGCAGCAATATCCGGATAAGCAGCTCCTATGTAAGACAATTAATTATGCATGGAGAAATGAAAGAAGCTGCTGAATATTTAGACAAAATCTATGCACTTGATTTTTCTTCCAGTAAGTTTAATCTAAGTGATACGATTATTAGTATAAAAAAGACTGATATTATACAATTGCTGCCGCCACCGGGATTGTACGATGTATCAGTGAATGACGGTGTATCAGTTATTAATGGAATATTAATAATTGATGAATTTAAAGTTACTGTAAAACTTGAAAAAAAATGTAATAATCTTAAAAAACATGAAATTATGATTATTGAAAAAAAAGATTAAGGTAAGGAGATATATCTCAAATGGCTTTTACTAAAGAATTAAAACAGGAAATAATTAATGAATTTGGTGCCAATGCACAGGATACAGGATCATCTGAAGTACAAATTGCTCTGTTAACAGCTCGTATCCGGGAATTAACAGAACACTTTAAGGTAAATAAAAAAGATCATGCCAGTAGGCGTGGGTTACTCAAGATGGTTGGGCAGCGTAGAAGATTACTTCGATACCTAAAAAATAATGATATCGACAAATACCGTGAATTACTTGTCAAATTAAACTTGAGAAAGTAACAGGTATAAAGAAAAATGAGATCATCAATTTACCTGCCGCTTTTCTAAAAAGCGGCATTGTTAGGTTGTTGATGCAGCTCATAAAAAGGAAAGAAATAAATGATACAAAAAGTAACGGTAAGAATAGGTAAAAAAGACCTTATTCTTGAAACAGGGAAAATGGCAAAACAAGCGAATGGGGCTGTATTTGCTACATACGGTGGAAGTTCCGTTTTAGCTACTGCATGTTGCGGAAGCAATAAAGTTGAGGGGCTGGATTATGTACCTCTGCAAGTTGAGTATAATGAAAAATATTATGCTGCAGGAAAAATTCCGGGTGGTTTTCTTAAAAGAGAAGGAAGACCAAAAGATAAAGAGATCCTTGTTTGCAGATTGATTGATAGACCCATGAGACCTCTCTTTAATAAAGACTTTGGCAGAGAAATTCAGGTTGTGCCAACTGTAGTATCTACAGATCAGATTAATCCACCTGATATGGTAGCAATGGTTGCTGCTTTTGCTTCAGTTGCGATTTCAGATATACCATTTGATGGACCTGTTGGAGCTGTAAGAGTTTGTGGGCTTGATGGTGAATTCATTGTAAATCCGACTTTTGATGAAATATCAAGAAGCAATCTTGATATAATAGTTTCCGGAACTAAAGATGGAATTACCATGGTTGAGGGTGGAGCACTTGAAGTAAGTGAAGAAACACTTCTTGAAGCTATTGAAACAGCACAACCAGTTATTACTGAAATCTGTAAGGCTCAGGAAGAACTTGCTAAACTAGTTGGATTAGAAAAATTGCTCATCGTTAAAATAGAAGAGGATAATTCTTTTCTTGATCCGATAAAAGAGTTTGCTTTCCCACTTCTTCAGGAAGCTTGTTTTGTAATTGGTAAACATATTAGATATGCAGCCATTAAAAAAGTTAAAAAGGATACTCTTGAAAAATTTTCTGATGTAGTTCTTGATGAGAATCAAAAGAAGGTTGATCAACTTTTCGAAGAGATGGAATATGAAATAGTCCGAACTTCAATTTTAGAAAAGGGTATACGTACTGATGGACGTGGTGTAGCAGACATCAGAGACATTTCCTGTGAGATTAATGTTCTTCCAAGAACACATGGTAGTGCATTGTTTACTCGTGGAGAGACCCAGGCTCTAGCTGTAACTACATTAGGGACAGTTTATGATGAACAAATGCAAGATAACATAGACGGAGAAAAGAGTTATTCCCGTTTTATGCTGCATTATAACTTCCCTCCATTTTCCGTTGGGGAATGTGGAAGAATGGGTACCGGCCGACGAGAAATTGGACACGGTCACCTTGCATTGAGAGGACTTCAGTCAATGCTGCCTGAAAAAGAAGATTTTCCATACACTATCCGATTAGTCTCTGAAATACTTGAATCTAATGGATCTTCTTCAATGGCTTCAGTCTGTGGCGGGTCTTTATCACTTCTATCTGCAGGTGTGAAACTTAAAAAA
>CAZMOX010000033.1:0-3452 GCA_964567895.1 uncultured Spirochaetales bacterium
ATATCAGGAAAACTGAAAGAAGAAGCCTTACTTGGAGCATCAACACTGATAGTTGAAGAAGATCTACTAAAGGTAACACCAACAAGGAGCAACAAATTGATATCTCTGCTTAACAGCATCGGTAGATAAATATTATGTAAAGATACATCTCACTAAATTATTAAGAGAGTAGTATTTATCAAAACAACTTTATATTTTGTTTTTTCCACATACAGAATGTTATTAGTGCGCTGAAGGTATAGATAATTTCCACCGCTCTTCTGCCGCTTTCACCATTAACCATGGGCTCATGATCTTCGTTAACAGCAGTTACCATATCTGAGATCTGCAATCTATGACCTTCCGATTTGTTATTAACAATATACTGCCGTTAAATTATTGACGTGTGGCGAATATTTGACTATCCATCCACAAACTGAGCAAGCAGCAGCCTTGTACAATACTTTGCGATAAGTCGATAATTTCTATACTTTCTGAGTCAAAATTCAGTAATTACCTTAAGTGCATGTTTTTCTACCAAACCAAAAGCATCACCAAATTTATCAATATCCTCAGGTTTATGTGCATCTGAGTTGATAATAACTGATATTTCGTAGTTTTCAGCAAGCTCCCAGAAATTATCTAGTGGGTATCGCTTGCGAAATCCATCATTAGTAAGTATCATCTCTTTCCTGTACCCATACCCATTTATTTCCAAAGGCACTTGTGCTCCAGCTGCAGCTTCCAGTATTGCCCTTGAACAGCTTATTGTCTCCTTGTCCCATTTCAAATAGAAATTACCAAAAAGGTCGGGGTGGGCAATAAAGGCAAATAGTTTGGATTCAATAGAATCGATTATATAATCGGTATAGGCAAAAAGATTCGCTTTTGTATTGTCCGCTGAGTAGCAGCCCATCCATTCATTCTGGACTGGAAAGAAATGAGCTCCCCCAATCAGGTAATCAAATCGATATTTTCCCAGTAATTCATCAATATAGAATTGAGTATATTCCGGGGCATATTCACATTCCATCCCTTTGAGGATTTTTATCTGGGGATACGTTGCAGAAGCTTCATCAATTTCATCACTATAATTCTGTAAGTCCTCTATAGGCATCCTGATATTCTGCCACCGGTTATCGGGAAGAGCTGTGTGATCAGAAATTCCCAATATGGTGAACTTTTTTTCAACTGCGATTTTAGCATAATCAGAGGCGGTTCCTGTAGCATGTTTACAGCGGAAGGTATGGGTATGATAATTTGTATTTGCTTTTCTCAATTTTATCTCATTTAAGTGGTTAATGGCCTCCAATATATCGGATTCAAGCAATTGAGTATATGGAATAGAGGTGTATAACGGTAATCCGCGTCATAATTCCGAGAACGGCAAAGCCTATACCTATGCTGAAAAACATAACTTAATTCCAACAAGCGGATCCGATTTTCACAGACCTGAAGATTGTGCCAGAGGGGGAATCTTACTTAATAACCCTATTTCTCACATAGAGGAATTTGTACAGATTTTAAAGGCTCGTTCCTTCGAGTTGATTCAGACATAGAAACAGGGCTATCTACCAGAGACAGCCCTGAAACAGCTATACGAAAACTTATAATTTATAACATTACAATGAAAGTCTATATTACAAATTCAAACCGAAAGAGACCATTATACGTGGAAAATTAGATCCATATTTTAGAAAGTACGTTGCATCAGGAAAATTACTAAATGCAGCAAATTCAAAAATTTCACTTACCAATTCCGCAGGAATGGCTGCTGCAATATTAGCCTGGACGAAAAGAGCTTTGACCCCTACTCCAAAAGATACTTCACCCTGTTCAAGGGCTATAACATCAGATGAAAAAACATCTTCAAGAGGGCCGGGCAGATACTGTTTGTAACCACCCCGAAAATCTACCTGTGCAAGTCCACCTATATGGATACCTACTTCAGCACCAATATTCATAAACCGATTTGCATTGTCACCAATATTTTTCAGATCAGCACTCATAAGCAAATTAAGAAACGGTTCTCTTCCATAAATCTTACGCATACTCGGATCAAATGCGATTCCAAGATTTGCGGTTTTCGCAGCCTGATCAAATATTGCCCCAAAATCAAGATCTATCATTTCACCATTTTCATCAAGGATTAATCCAAGGATACTATCGATATACGCACCCACAGTAAATCCACCAAATGTATATAAAGCTCCAAGTCCCATCTCGATATGGTTTTCAGTATCAAACTCTACTGCCAAGGCATCATTTAGTAAAATATCGACCATAGCCTGCTGAAGCGGTGTTTCCAGCGGCATAAGGCTTGAAACATAATTATCAAAAGCTATAAAAGAGTCAGACGGCAGTCCAAAAAGAGTTCTCACTTCCTTATAATATTTGAGGTTTGCCCCAATGGAAAGCGGCCCAAATCCAAAACCCATACCGGCAATAATACCGCTTTTTTTGGAGATCTCAAAACCATAATTGTCTGGTCCAAAAATATTATTATGTTCATCAGTAAAGTATGCGGGTGAGATAGTTACCCCGCCAAGAAATCCAACACCAAAGTTCCTGGTTGCGACAGAGATGTTCGGCAGTAGTGCCAACTGATCAAATCCTGTCGATACGGTATCTATCATCTGGATAAAACCATCATACCAGCCTTTCATGGCATCAATACCATCCTTGCTGTTCTCAAAGCCAAATTCAGCTTTAATATCTACCTCAACATCATCAGCGGATTCGCCGTTGTAGTCTTCAATGTAGACCTTATCAGTCGAATAGTTATAATACAGATCCCAAACGTTATATTCATATTCATCACGAAAGTTAAAAACGTCTACATCAACAATATTGGAGTTCAAGTCCGCCAGCAGGGAAAAACCTACATTTATATCTGCATTTGGAAGATATGCTAAACCTGCCGGATTATAAAAAAGTGCATCAGCATTATCTGCAACGGCGGTAAAGGCTCCCCCCATAGCCATAATTCTGGCATTGGTCGCTTGGAGTGCCGGCAGCTCCACAGGGCCTTCAACTGCAGACACCACCCCGCCGATCATCAGTAAAGCAATCAATACTAATCCAATTTTCTTCATAACTTTCTCCCCATATATGTTCTAGTACTGTTTTCGAATTTATCATGTTGTTACACTAAAATAGTTTATATACACTTTATCGAAAATGTTAAATAACAATTTGAAAAATGTCTTATTATTAAATCAAAGAAATGACTCAAAGGTTTCATAATTTTACTCCACTTCAGTAAATATATGAAGGATAGCTGAGCCAATTAAAAATATTCTATTTTTAATTGGCTTTTGAAGTTTTTGATCATACATATGTAATCCTTATAAGATAAGCAATTACACTCAATCAAAAACTTCTGCTATAGGTTAGTTAAACTTTGTTAATATTTTTAGAGCATGGCTTTGCAAAGAAGAGATAAATTGGTTATTATAGTGATGAATTTTTAC
>CAZMOX010000033.1:3552-22071 GCA_964567895.1 uncultured Spirochaetales bacterium
TTTGAAGAGAAGATTAAATACATATATTCAAGGGGTTTATTACATGGATACAAAACAATTAGCTAATGCAGTACGAATTCTGAGTATGGATGGCGTACAGAAAGCAAATTCAGGACATCCCGGGGCACCAATGGGAATGGCTGATATCGCTGAAGTTCTCTGGCGGAGGAATTTGAAACACAATCCCGGTAATCCGAACTGGGCTGATAGGGATCGATTTGTCCTTTCAAATGGTCATGCATCGATGCTCTTGTACTCCCTCCTTCACTTAACAGGATATGATTTACCACTAAGTGAGTTAAAAAAATTCCGTCAGCTGCATTCAAAAACAGCCGGTCACCCTGAGTATAAAGCTATCCCTGGAATCGAAACCACAACAGGTCCACTCGGCCAGGGATTGGCAAATGCTGCAGGAATGGCACTAGCTGAAAAAACCCTTGCCGCACACTTCAACAAAGAAGGTTTTCCGATTGTTGACCATTATTCATACGCTTTTACCGGAGACGGCTGTCTTATGGAAGGCATTTCCCATGAAGTTTGCTCTCTTGCAGGAACTCTCGGGTTGGGGAAATTGATAGTATTTTATGATAACAATGGAATTTCAATTGATGGTGAAATGAAAGGTTGGTTCACGGATGATACCGAAGCACGATTTAGAGCGTATGGGTGGCAGGTTATTTCTGTGGCTGACGGCCATAATGCTGAATCAGTCCAGAAAGCCCTTAACGAAGCCAAAGGTGAGTCCGGCAAACCAACACTTATTAGCTGCAAGACAAAGATTGGTTTTGGATCACCAAATAAAGAGGGCAGTGAATCCAGTCACGGAGCACCTCTTGGTGCAGATGAGATCGTTTTGACTCGTAAAGCACTTGGCTGGGAATTTGATGAACCTTTTTTCGTCCCTGAAGAGGCCTACAAAGCCTGGGACTGCAAAACCAAAGGAATTCAACAGGAATCTCTCTGGAATACACTCTTTGCAGATTATTCAGTAGCATACCCTGAGCTGGCTAATGAGTTCACCTCAAGAATAAATAATGATCTGCCGGCCGACTGGGATGAAAAAATATCTGCTTATATTACCAGTCTTCAGGAAAAAGGTGAAAAAATCGCTACAAGAAAGGCTTCACAGAACGTACTTCAGGAACTTGGTCCAATGCTTCCATCACTTCTTGGCGGATCTGCAGATCTTGCTCCATCAAACCTTACCATGTGGAAGGGATCTAAAGCAATTTCAGCCAATGATGCCGACGGGAATTACCTGCACTATGGTGTCCGGGAATTCGGAATGGCAGCAATAATGAACGGTCTTACCCTGCATGGAGGATTTATTCCTTATGGCGGAACATTTTTAATTTTCATGGAGTATGCACGAAATGCAATCCGTATGGCATCCCTCATGGGACTCCAGACCATATATGTTTTTACCCATGATTCCATTGGTCTTGGTGAAGATGGGCCGACACATCAACCTATTGAACAGATCGCCTCATTACGCGGAACTCCCGGCATGACTACCTGGAGACCAGCCGATACTGTCGAGACAGCCGTTGCCTGGAAATCTGCAATAACAAAAACAGATGGACCAACCAGCCTGATCCTTAGCAGACAAGGTCTTCCTGTACTTCCTAAAAATGCTGAACAAATCTCCCTTATTGAGAAAGGCGCCTATATCCTCTGGGAGAATGCAGATTCCCCGGAATACCTGATAATAGCCACCGGATCTGAGGTTGAGCTTGCTATGGGTGCTGCCAGGAAGTTTGGAGATACCGGTAAAAGTGTAAGAGTGGTATCAATGCCTTCACCGGAACAGTTTGAGAGGCAGTCAAGTGAATATAGAGATCTCGTCCTGCCTCCTAATACTACCAAACGCCTTGCTATTGAAGCTTCTTATAAGGATTTCTGGTATAAATATACCGGATTAAACGGGGCGATTATCGGCATGACCACCTTTGGTAAATCCGCTCCTGCATCAGAGCTCTTCGCTCTTTTTGGATTTACTGAAGAAAATATTCTGGGAACGCTCGCATCTCTTTAAGCTGCCCTGCAGTAGATTAAGAAAACTTAACCGTAAGAACCCTATATATTAATAGGGTTCTTTTATGATGTCACCATACACATTATTGGGGGCAAAGTCCTTATAACAAAAGAGGTTTACGATGAAAAAGAGGCTTCGGCTTAAGCCGGTACGTACATCAATCCAGATTTTTTTCTTTATCCTGATTCTACTTATCAGTCTCGGACACTCTCTTGAGGAGGCAGGTGTTACAATCCCCTTGATCCAGGGAGTATCACTCCATGCTGTCTGCCCTTTTGGCGGGGTTGTTTCGCTATATCAATACATTACAGCCGGCACTTTTGTTCAGAAAATCCATGATTCATCCTTTATCCTCATGATTCTGGTATTTCTCACAGCAATCCTTTTCGGACCGGTGTTTTGCGGATGGATTTGTCCATTTGGATCAATCCAGGAGTGGGTGGGGAAAATAGGCCGCAAGATATTTAAAAGAAAATATAATAATTTTGTTCCCAGGAAAATTGACAGAATTTTACGGTATCTTCGTTATGCAGTACTACTGTGGGTTCTCATTATGACAGCGGTTTCAGCAAAACTTTTTTTTGCCGATTACGATCCCTACTATGCCCTATTTAATTTCTGGACCGGTGAAGTTGCCATAACGGGACTTGTGACACTGGGAGTCGTACTGGTTCTCTCATTATTTGTGGAGAGACCCTTCTGTAAATATGCATGTCCTTACGGGGCATTACTTGGGGTTTCAAATCTGTTCAGAATTTTTAAGATTCGCAGGAACAAGACAACTTGCATTTCATGCTTAAAGTGTGATGATGCGTGCCCGATGAATATAGAGGTGTCAACCGCAAAAAATGTTCTAGACCATCAGTGCATCTCCTGCTTTGCCTGTACTTCAGAGGATTCATGTCCGGTTCCTGAAACAGTTCTTATTTCTACAACATCTCTACATAAAAAGACAAGCGGGATCGAGGAGACAGAAAATGAAAATTAAGAGTACCACAGCGGTTATTATTACCATAGTACTTATTTTGGGCGGAGTGGGTGTAACAAAACTTACAGGAACCTGGATAACCGAAAGTACTAAAGTTCCCCGTAAAATAACAGTCGGAGAGTTTGCCGGCTTCTCTGATCCCGCTGACATCCGCGGGTCTTACAGCTTTCAGAATATCAGTGACAATTTCTCAATTTCTACCGAAGAGCTGGCACAGGCATTTGCACTGGATACCTCTGAAAAAGATGCAGGACAGTATTTTGCAAAAGATCTTGAAGCGATCTATGGGGAAATTATTGAAGGTGAAGGAGAGGTGGGAACTGATAGTATTAAATGGTTTGTGGCTCTCTATATGGATTATCCATACACTCCTGAAGAGACTACTCTGCTGCCGTCCCCTGCCCTGGCTCTTTTAAAGAGTAAGGGATTAATTGATGATGAACAATTTCAGCTATTAAAGAGTGCAATAATCTCACCAGCAGCCGGTACTACTTTTACGAAAGATCCGGATTCTGAGCATCTTGAAAGCTCTTCCGAAAATCGATTTATCAAAGGGAGAACTACCTTTGCAGATCTCTATTCATGGGATGTTACAAAAGAAGAGATCGAGGAAGCAACCGGTGTCGAAGCCGGACCGAAATCCGCTATTATACGGGATTATTACGCAGGATTAGAGTTGGAATTCGGCACCATGAAAATAGCTCTACAAGATCTGGTGGACGAAAAGTGAGCAAATTATTAAATTTGTTTTTGATGTTTTCGATCTGATTTTATGTAAACATTTATACTTCCTGGCTAAATATAAATAGAAAATTCCTATAAGGAATACAGTAAGAGTCTCTCCTTAACAGGTAATATTCTCAAATTATTGTCGACAAGAAGCTCTGGTCTATTACAATGCAATAGTTCTACATGCTTGCTACTTCATTGAGCAGGCTCTGTAACTTCCTAATGGCCGTTGGTGTATAGGAAACTTTTATTCAAAATGATATATGTACTTGTACTTGTACATATTGACAAACAAGTGTAGAATAGTTATAGGAGTTACCTATGAGAGTCATAAATTTTACAGAAGCAAGAAGTCATCTCAAAAGTGTATTGGATCAAGTTACACTTGATGCTGATTATACTATAATATCCAGAAGAGACGCAGAAAATGCCGTACTAATGTCCCTCGATCAGTTTAATGGATTAATGGAGACGGTCCATTTATTAAAAAGTCCTGCTAATGCTGATCATCTGATTAAATCTATCGAACAATATCGCTCCGGAGAAACAGAAGAGCACGGCCTTCTTGATGATTAAAGAATTGGCATGGACAAAAGAAGCATGGTCTGACTATGTGTATTGGCAGTCCCGGGATAAGAAAACAACAAAAAGATTTAATAAAATTATCGAAAACATGATTCGATCTCCTTTTGAAGGAATAGGAAAACCGGAAAAATTAAAAGATAATCTCTCCGGATTCATTTCGAGAAGAATTGACGATACAAATAGAATTGTTTATGCGGTAGATGAAAATCAAATTACCATCATTTCCTGCCGTTATCATTATTAAAAAACCACTCATAAACAAGCTGATGAGTCTTCCGTTATATATGATATCTGAGACTCGCCGACTGATCCAGTCAATGTAAAAAGCTGGAACAGTACCTTTAGAGATGATTTATTCCAATATATCATCAAAAGATATACGGAATCAGAAATATGAGTCATTACCACATGTGGCGTCAACGCATTAATCATTGAGTTCAACCCTTCTTCTGATACCGAAACATGACAGGTATCAAAGCAGATTCCCGCTCCTCCGTCTAGATGACTGATGATATTCAACAGTATATCCGAGCCGGAAAAAGATTCTCTCGAAAAAAGTTTTTACAAAGCAAGGCGTAAAATATTCAGGATATCGTTCTTATTGAGTTTCACAAACCCGCCTTTGGTGATGGTATCCCCTTCCGTACATTTGTCAGCCATCTCCTCCAGTCTGGATTCATCAATACCAACTCCTTCAAGAGTAGTTGCCAGACCTAACGACCGAAGAAACTCTTCAAACTTCTGAATACCTGCTAATGCTGTCTTTTCCCGAGACCAAAAATCCTCTTCAATATTCCAGACACGAACAGCCCACTGGGCAAACCTATCAACATCCTGTTTGTAGTTATACTTCATCCAGGCGGGAAAAATGACAGCAAGACCTGCACCATGGGCAATATCATAGATTCCACTCAACTCATGCTCAATATCATGTGAAGCCCAGTCATCCTCTCTTCCTGAACCAAACAGATTATTATGTGCCAGGGTTCCGGACCACATAATTTCTGCCCAGGAATCATAATCCTCCTGATTATTAAGTACACCTTGAGCATAATCCAGTATATTTTTCATAGTTCCTTCAAGCAGCTTATCTGAAAGTCCAACTGGTTTAGAGTTGGTGAAATATCTTTCAAGCAAATGGGCTGTCATATCTGCAACACCGCAGGCAATCTGGAATTTTGGGAGGGTAAATGCCAGTTCCGGATTTAAAATTGAAAAAACCGGGTATAACAGATCAGAACCATAGGGTCTTTTTAACATTCCGTCTTCATTCGTTATTACACTACCGTCACTTGATTCGCTTCCTGCAGCTGGTAAGGTAAGAATGGCTGCCACAGGGAGTGCCGTTTCAGCTGAGGCTTTTCCGGTATAAAAATCCCAGACATCACCATTATACGGAACTCCTACCGAAATCGCCTTTGCAGAGTCAATAACACTTCCTCCGCCTACAGCCAGAATCAAATCTATTCGTTTCTCACGGCACAGTTCAACACCTTCCCGAACCAGATTGATCCGTGGATTGGGTTTGACTCCGCCAAGTTCAAAAAATTCAACTCCCGCCTCTTTCAGGGATGCGGTAACCGTGTCGTATAATCCTGTTCGTTTAATACTTCCTCCACCATAATGCAGAAGAACTCTGTGTCCATAAGCCAGAATCTCTTTGCCGACTAATTTTTCTTTTCCTTTTCCGAATAGTATCTTTGTTGGATTCCTGAAGATAAAATCATCCATAAACTTCTCCTTCTAAAAATTTTCAGCTAATATGTATTTGCAGTACCGTCTCCACTTCGTTGAGCCATGTTTTCCGCTGGTCTTCACTACTTGTCAGTACTATATTAAAATGTCGTCTGGTGAACTTTTCAACTCCGCAAAATCCAAATATGCAGTTTTTCCATAAGGTTTCCAGGGGATCCATAAAGTAGGATCTCTCACGTTCAGTATCAGTATCACCTGTGGTAAAAACAACTCCAAATTTTCCAGCCAGTAATCCGATAACCTCGCCTACCTCACCAGGTTCCCCTTCACAAAGATATGCAGTTCCGGGTCTTATTATCCTGTCAATCCATCCTTTGAGAATTGCCGGCGGCTGTCCCCACCAATTAGGGTGGATTACTACCACACCGTCCGCAGAAGTTAACTCTTCACAATGTTTTGCAATTAACGGATCCAGGTCAGAGTCTTTTGCAATCTCTTCCGATTCAAGTATAGGCGGAAATTTTTCCCGATATAGATCATGAAAAAGAACCTCATGCCCCTGTTTAGCAAGATATGAGACTACTCTTTCTGCAATAGCATTATTAAAACTTGAAATTGAGGGGGTTGCCATAATAACCAATACTTTCATAGAAACTCCTGCGGTTGGATTTGCCAAATTCATTAATATGAAGATACTCTTTGCCTCTGCAAATTGCAAGAATTCATAATTGATTCTTTGTAAAAGCCTATATTATACTTTTTTTTCGATTGATTCATTTAATTTATATGAGTAACTTAACATTAGATTAATCAGTTCTCGCATAAAACCTGCAATATTGAGGTTTTTTTTACCAAATTAAGTTGATTCTTCAACAGATTTTATGGTATTATTATAAGACAAATAAACGAATGGATGTTAAATATGGAAGTTAAGAAAGTCAAGAAGAATACTGTTGTAAGACAGGTAATGGATCAAATCAAAAACCAAATAGCTACCGGGGTACTAAACCCGGGAGATAAAATACCAACTGAAACCGTACTGGCGGAACAATTTGGTACAGGCAGATCTACAATTCGGGAAGCAGTCAAGATTTTTGAGTATCTGGGAATAATAGAATCACACACTCGTTCAGGGACATATGTTTGCGACCACTCAAGCATCTCAACAGAAGCTCTCACATGGGCCATTCTTTTAGGTAAAAATGAACTATTTGAACTTGTTGACCTCCGCAGTATCATTGAACAGCGTGCATTGGAAATAGTAATTGAGAAGGCACAGAATTCAGAAAACTTCTCCAAAACTATTCTCAACGCTCTTGAAAAAGAAGTTACCATATTAGAATTATCAGTAAAAAATGAAAATATGGAAGATCTTATTGAAGCTGATTATAATTTTCACGGGACAATAATACATGCAAGTGATAATAATGTATTCATACATATCTATCAGACGTTGAAAGCTTTTATGCATGAAGAGATAAAGATTACGAATAAACAGGATTCTGCAATAGCCAGCTTGGTTTCTGAACATAAAGAAATTCTGCAGGCTATTCGGGATAAGGATCCAGCTGCAGCTAAGAAAGTATTCTTTGTGCATATCCACAATACCATTAACCAGTTAATTTCAAAATAATTCAGGATTTATGTTAGCTCAGGTCTTGATTCCCCAAGAAGATAGAGAACAGTAAACAGAATACTTTTATATAAATCAGGTAAATAGAGAACCTCTTTATCAGAGTGAGCCCCATTTAGTTCGCCGGGTCCTGTGGTTATCACAGGAAGGTCAGGAAACTCCATTGCAAAGATCCTTGCATCACACGAAGCATCCCATCCCCTCAATTCCTTATCATTTAAGATATTCCCTGCAGCAACCGCTGCATCCACCGCATTTTTCATACTGACTGAATTTGGGTCAGAGGCAAAGGCCTCATTACGTAATTTATCAAAAGATATCTTCCAATCGACATTTGAATCATCCATACCTCGGAAAAATGAATTATTAATCCGTGACTGAATATCATCCAACTTATGACAAGGCAGAAATGATTGAGCCCCTTCAAATATAAGAGAATCGATCGTCTGTTCAGTTGATAGACAGATATACAGATCATTCAAATCTGAACACTCTCTAAGTTTCCATTCATGCAGCTCCTGAACTATATAAGCCCACTTTGTAATAGCAGCATCATTTTCAGGCAGAGATCCCATATGCCCGCCGGATCCATACACACCTATATGATACACATCCTTTTCTTCCTCAATTATCTTATAGTGTATGCTGATCTTTGGTTTACCGGTCAACGCATCAATAGTATTTCTCTTATCACCAAACTTTTGAATATACCTATTCAGTCCTTTCTCAATAGCCTCTACAGCTGTCGAATAGGCATTGGGCTGCAATCCATGAAGCTGGAGTTCAATATAATCACAAATACCGGAAGGATGCTTCCCAAAAGCTCCCAGAATTCCCGTACAGGTATATACAGGATTCTGCGGAAATATCGGATGATAGCTCTCCTGCTTTATCTTTATCCCCTCTTCAACAATATTCACAATACCTGAAGCAAAACTCTCAACCAGATTTGATTGATCTGCAAATACACTATCTGATTTCACGGTGTTGGAGCCTTCAACTTTTACGAATATTGCTCCGCGATTCCCTGGATAGACACTATTACTTGCACACTCGAGAACAAGCAATGAGTCATAGTATGCTCTTTGCAGATCATGATCCATCGCAACAGACAGAGAGCCATTACCTCCCATCTCCTCTTCTATCACAAACATCCCTGCGATATTTCCTGGCATTTCTATAGTATTGCTGAAGAGAAGTGAATCAAGAATTGTCAGAGCTCCAACAATGACCATGATTCCACCTTTGTCATCTGTCGAACCGCGGCCATGTATATATTCACGTTCTTTAGCTGGTGGGAAATAGGGATTTACCACATCAATATGAGCATTTAACCCAATGTTTCTCACCCCTGCAACTTTTTCAAGATTTGAATTCACCAGATACAGCAGATTGTATCGACCTTCATAAGCAGTCTCAGCAGGAATTTCACGCCCATCCAATGATGAGAAAACCTTTGTGTAGTAATCATGATCTACAATATGTTTATCGATCGGATGTTTGATCAGGTTTCCACCAAGATTCTTCAATCCCTCAAAATAGTCGGACAGCTTTCCGAAAACCAAGTTTTCGGCTGCCCGCAGCTTCTCAATACCCAGAGCCGGAGATGTATCGATTGCACAAATTTTCATAAGAAGAGATTCAATGGTATTTTTAAAAGAGCTTTCACTAATTCTTTCTTTGATCAGCTCTACAATATCAGTATTTATTTGTTTCATGATCTACCAGATGGTATAACCGCCATCGATTACAATTGTCTGACCGGTAAGATACTCTACGGAATCACCAGCAAGGTAAGCAGCAAGATTACCAAGTTCTTCGATGTTCCCCAGTTTTCCCTTCGGAATCAGATCATTTATCTTTTTACTCAGGACAACATTGTTTAAAAAGAAATCCCTATTAGGCTGTGTATCATAAAATCCTGGAGCAATGGCATTAACGGCTATATTGGCATCAGCTAACTCCAGAGCAAATACCTTAGTGAGCATGCCTATAGCAGATTTTGAAACCTCATAAGAACCAGCATGGAAGTATTTATTGGCTATATAACCTGACATTGAACTGATGCTGATAATCCTGCCAAACTGCTGTGATTTCATTATTTTGGCTGCTTCCCGACAGCAAATAAACGTACCATTGATATTTGTATGGATTACACTGGACCACTCGTCCACCGATGTCTCTGTCAAAGGTTTGTTATTCCGCATAGCTGCAGCATTATTGACAAGTATATCAACACGTTCCCATTTCTCCATGGCAGTCTTAAACATACCCACAACATCCTGCTCAACAGCTATATCAGCTTTACAGCAGATAACCCTGTCATTATCACACTGCAGTTTTTCTCTTGCATCGTATAATTTTTCAAGAGTTCTGCCTGCTATCAGGACATCGGCACCTTCTTTGAGAAATCTTGCAGCAATCTCTAATCCTATACCGCTTCCTCCACCAGTGATAACTGCCTTTCTACCCGCTAATTTTCCCATATTGAACTCCTTGAATGAGTGAACCGTACCCAGTACCTATAAGGCTAAAGCATTTGTAAATATATCTACTACATCAGCAATGCTGACAGGTCTTGGGTTTGTATTGCAGTTTGAGAAATCCCCCATGGATTCAGCAGCCATTTGAGGAAAATCACCACTATCAACATCAAATGTCTTTAGTGCAGGAATACCGATTCTTTTTTCATAGTCTAGTAATTCAATCACCATTGTATCATAATCAGGGTTTTTGAACCCAAGAACTCTGCTAAGCTGCAGAAACTTCTCACCAACAACAGGCTGGTTAAATTTCATAACATGGGGTAATAGAATCGCATTAGCTAAACCATGACCCAAATGATAATGACAGCTTAATGCATAAGACAAGCCATGAACTGCTCCCAGGCCTGAGTTGGGAAATCCGATTCCCGCCATCATACTACCCATCATCACCTGCCGCCGGCTCTCTTTATTTGTTCCGTCCTGTACTACAGTTTCCAGATTGTTCCACAACTGAATTATTGCCTGCAAATGAATTGCATCTGTGACAGGGTTCGCAAGAGTTGCAGTGAACCCCTCAATAGCATGTGTCAAAGCATCCATTCCTGTAAATGCAGACATTGAAACTGGAAGTGTGTAGGTTGTTTCCGGGTCGACAAGAGAGAAAACAGGTGTCATGCATTTGGAGACGATATCAAATTTTCGATTTGCCTCTTCGTCGAGGATAACTGAGGCCATAGTTGCTTCACTACCGGTCCCTGCTGTTGTAGGGATGGCAATCAAGGGTAATCCGGGAATTGAAAACTCCTTATTCCCCAGCTCATACTCAAGAATAGAGCCCTTATTCGTCACCAGTGCAGATATGGCCTTGGCAGCATCTATAGGACTCCCGCCCCCAATAGCTACCAGGGTATCAATCTGCTCATCCCGTACAATCTCCACCCCTTTATGAACATTTGCTATTGTAGGATTGGGCTTCACTTCAGAGAAGACTATTGAAGTCCTATTACTTTTATCAATATATTTTTTCACCCTATCGACTAATCCAGCTTTGACCAGTCCCATATCGGTGATTATCAAGATCCTCTTTGAGTTCAATCTTATCAGATATTCTCCAATATTCTTTGCCGCTCCATCCCCAAAGATCAAATGGTTAGGCGTAAAAAAATGAAAATCTGTTTTACTCATAATTCCTCCATCATCTATACAGATGTGTCACGGTATAATACTTTGCTCCTGCCTATTCCATTATAACAGATGAGAACTTACTTTTTTTATAGCGGTTATTATATCATTAATATTCTGTTCACTAAGCATAGATGAGACTTTAAACAGGCAAGACCGATTAAACAGATCATCGCAGTTGGGCAGTGTACCTTTTTCATACCTATAATCAGTGGAAAAATCATTTTCAAAGAGGGTCCATGGCCATCCATTCGGATGAAGGCTCTTTTTATTCACCATACTTTTATTATTATAATAGAGATGCAGCCCCCATTCAACAAATGAGATGAAAGGTTTAGCATATCCTTTACTGACTACTCCCTCTGCACGCACTGCATCAACAAAGCTCTGACAGGTTTCCCTATCATGCAAACTCATTATGATAAAAGAACTTACATCCCCTTCCCTATCGATAATTGTCCGCAGCTCAAGCCCCTTTATATCTTTAATTCCTTCACGAATTCTATATTTTGCATGGTGCATCTGTGCTATTATCTGATTAATTTTTCCAAATTGTGCAAGAAGAACAGCACCTTGAAGCTCACTCATGCGTGAACCTGAACCCCACATATGGTATATCTCATCACAGCTCGTATCCATCAATGTCCCGTAATTATCTCTGGCATAACCAAGATCGTGAATACCAAAACATCTTCTAAACAGATGATCATCATCGCAAAGGATCAATCCACCCTCACCGGCCGTGATTACTTTATTGATCTGGAAGCTGACAACGCCAATATCACCAATTGTTCCGGTGTACTTTTCCTTGAATTTACCACCAAAAGCCTGACAGTTATCCTCTACCACCTTCAAATCATGTTGTTTCGCGATCTCCATTATTTTATCAATTCTGCCGGGAGCTCCGTTCATATTGATATAGAGGATTGCTTTTGAGTGTTCGGTTATCTTTTTCTCAAGATCTTCAGGCGACATGGTGAAGGTATCATCAATTTCAACCAATCGCGGAATCGCGCCAATAGTTATAATAGAGTTGATGCAGCTGGTCCACAAATATCCCGGCAGAAGAACTTCATCTCCAGGGCCGACTTCCAAAGCTGCAAGAGCAATATAAATTGCACTGGTACCACTATTAACACCTAATACATGTTTTACATTATATTTCCTGGATATCTCATTTTCCAGCTCCAGGCACTTATTCATAAGCTTCGGACCATAAAATCTGAACGGACTCCTGTTTGTCAGGACATCAAGTATCGATTGCTGTTCCTCTTTCCCATAAAAATGGATACCTGGGGACTCTTCCGGTAACGGCTCTGTCATTACAGGGACACCGCCTTCTATTGCTAACATATTTATATCGTTTTTCATAACAATTCCTATTCCTGTATAAATTTTATCTTATTTGTGATTAATACCGATTCTATTCGAATAGCGGAGCAGGTGAATTCCCCTGCTTCTACAACTCGATTCCCAATAACCCGATTCTTGCTATATCTTCATCCGCTTCAGGCATTCTTCCACTAACTCCAACCCCTCCAACAATTTTGAAATTGCCGGAATCCGGATCAGTAACTTTTATAGGAACACCCCCTGCTATATGGGTAAATTTATTATCGTGATAATTAGCCAGTTCTCTCTCCCAACTCTTATCACGTTTTCCAAACGCTGAACTGCTCAACTCTCCTATTGCAGCGGTGTAGGCTTTACACTCTGCTAATTCAAGGCAGATGGGTCTCACTTCGTCCATTCGCAGGCAATAAACCGGTTCTCCTGCATCATCAACTATCGAAATAGCCACCGGTTCACCAGGGGTCTCTAAAACCTCCTTCAGACAGCGTTCTGCTATAGCTTTTGCTTCTTTCATGCTTAGTACATACTTACGATATCCCATATTGTCACCTCCGTTTCACTGGTACCGGTGAAACGTCCCTACATGGGGATAATTTCCCGCTCTGTTCCGGATAGCATGTACTCTTCAACCATAATATATTGCGGCTGCAAACAGATATGGAGGGCCGCTTCAGCCAGCTCTGGTCCTCCCAATTTGTAGGGTTCATCCGGTTCAGCAATCCCGGCATTTTTTGAGAAATTAGTATTCCCCGCACCAGGTATTATTGCAGTAACGCGAACATTGTAGGGCCGCAGTTCTACAAAAAGCCCTTTTGAAAGATTCACTACTCCTGCTTTTGCCGCTGAATATACACCAAAACCCGGCCATGCATGACGCGAACAGTCAGAAGATATATTAATGATAGTCCCCTCTTTCTGCTCTTTCATGATTTGTCCGAAGTATTTGCATCCATACGCCACACTTGTAAGGTTCAATGCAATAATCTTTTCGATAATCCGGTCTTCCTGAGCTATTTGCTCTTTTACTGAGATTGCTCCCCCGGCATTATTGATAAGAATATCGATCCTTCCATATTTGGCTAAAATATACGCAGAAATTTCTTTCCAATTTTCAGCATTGGTAACATCCAGGATATAGGTATCAATTGAAGGATTTTCTCCCTTAGCTTCTTCCAGCATGGCTGCATTGATATCTGCTGCTATAACCTGAGCACCTTCTTCATTAAATCTTTTGACCATAGCATTCCCATATCCGCTGGCTCCGCCTGTGATCAGGACAACTTTTCCCTTCATAGAACTCATATAGCACCTCCAAATAATGTGTTTTGTCTATTCTTTTATTGCACCGGCTGCTAAACCTGAAACAAGTTGTTTCTCTATAAGGTAGAACATCAACAGCACCGGTATAAGAGCGATAAAAGTTGCTGTAGTCAAATAGTTCCATTGTGTAGACCATCGACCGACAAAATGAAACAGTGCCAGTGTCAACGGCATTTTTTCCTGTGACTGTATAAAAACCAGCGGGAAGAAGAAATCATTCCAGGCATAGATAAAGGTATATATCATAACTGTTACGAGTCCGGGTGCTGCAATCGGGATCATTATTCTGGTCATAGTCTGTACTCTTGTACATCCATCAATCAGCGCAGCCTCCTCGATTGTTTTTGGGATCGCACTAAAATATCCATTCATCATCCAAATTGTGAATGAGAGCGTAAATACTGTCATCGTAAGAATTAGAGACACATACGAGTCATACAGCCCAATGCCAATAATGAAACGGAAGAGAGAGATTATGATAATTACCGGTGAAAACATCTGAATAATCAGGAAGAGGTATAATAGAGCTTTTCTTCCCACAAAATTCAGTCGGGAAACAGCATATGCTGCTGGTATTGTTGTTAAAGCATTGAGAATAGTTGTTCCTACAGCAATAATTACACTGCTTTTTATATGCATAAGCAGTTTGTATTCGCTCCATACATCGATAAAATTCGTAAAGATGAATTTCTCGGGGATCCAATGAGGGGGAGTTGAGTAGGCATCCTTCATTGTTTTCAGCATAGTGCTGATCATGACAAAGAAGGGAAACAACATAGGGAGCAGCACCACTACGGTCAGGATAAAGGCTATCCATTTTGATCGGGTCTTCCATTTCATGCTCATGAGGATTCCCCCTTGAAGTAGGCCCTGGCGTAGACGATGCTGATAGCACTGAGAATGAAAAAAGTGACAACAGACATAACTGCAGCCTGATCAAAATTACCCCACTCAAAGGCTGTCTTATAGACTCCGCTTATAAGTATATCTGTGGTTCCTGCGGGTCCTCCGCGGGTAAGTATGTAGATAACGATAAAATCATTGAATGTCCATAATGATGAGAGCAGTGATGCGATTAAAATCATATGTTTTATTCCAGGAATTGTTATGTACCGAAAACTCTCCCTGAATCTCGCCCCGTCGATATGGGCCGCTTCATACAAATCCTTTGGAATAGCCTGCATGCCTGCCAGAAAGACAAGCGCCATAAAGGGGATACCAATCCACACATCCACCCAGAGGCAGGCAATAAATGCCGAAACAGGCTGCCCAAGCCAAACCGGCGGGTTTGAGATACCAATTGATCGCAAACTATAGTTCAATAAACCAAATTCATGATGATAAACCCATTTCCACAATAATGTGCTAATAGGTGCAGATGATGCCCAGGGTATGATAAACAACATCCTGGCTATTTTTCGTCCCTTGAATTCATTGTTAAGAAGTAATGCAATGATCAGACCAAATACAATTTTTGTGATTACTCCAATAGCTGTCCATAAAAAAGATCTTCCCGTAATCGTCCAGAAATCTTTTGACATAAATTTGTCTGCAAAGTTGGAAAAGTATACGAGTTCCTGCATTCGCCCCAGGCGATCTGTTTTATGGAATGCCATCGAGAATACTTCGACAATCGGACTGAACATGAATATGAGGATAAGTGCGATTGCCGGACAGAGTAATACATAAGCTAATCTTGCTTCAGGATTCCACAGTCTTCGGCCCAATTTTAACGTCTTAGTCATAGCAAAATTCTCCTGCCGGAAGGTATAGTGTATATGAGGGTCTTGCTAATTCAAGACCCTCATATGTTACTATTATAGCTTAGTTATTACATTCCGCGAATAGAATCTATCTTGGCTGCTGCTTCATCCAAAGCTTCCTGAGGTGTCATAATACCGAGAAATGCTTTTTCATTAGCATCCCAGATAAGATCTGAAATTTCTGCAAATCCATCCATGAGAGGCCAACCCTTAGCAGTAAGGGCAGCTTCATTCAAGGCCTGATACAATGGTGTCTGGAATTGGGGGAGTTTCGCTGCAGAGATAGTTACTGGCGGAAATCCTACAAGTTCGTCCCATTGAGGTTTCCATTCATCCTGGTACCAGAAATCAATAAATGCACCAGCAGCCTTAAGTTGCTCTTCTCCTGCATCTGAAAACAGTGCAATAGAATCGGTAACAACGAGAGGTGCTGAAGAGTGACCTTCAAATGCAGGGATCTGTGCATACTTCATGTTGAAGTCTCCACCGGAATCCGCTGATGCTGATTCTACCCATGCACCTATCATTACATAGCCTGCTTTTCCTGCATAGAAAACCGGGTGACTGGCCTTTCTGTCCATAGAGGTATAACCGTCCTGCACGATTTTATCTTTTGTAGCCACTTGAACCATAAAAGAGAGTGCTTTTACTCCAGCGGCTGAATTTACAGTACACTTTCCATAAGATCCATCTGCTTTTGTCTCGAAGAAGTCTCCGCCTGCACCATAGAAATAGTATACAAAGTCTGATAATTCAGCATGTTTCTTTCCTGGAAGAATCATTCCGTATGCATTAGTGGTTGCATCGATTTTAATTGCTGCTTCACGCATCTCTTCAAATGTTTTTGGAACGGTTGATGTAAGATCGGCATTATAAGCCAGAATTCGTGCTCCGGCAGCTACAGGAAGTCCCATCAGTTTACCATTTACGTATGCAACTTTTACACCATTGGCAATATTATCCATAGTTGCTTTTCCAACATACTGATCTACCGGTTTTACTACATCCAAAGCTACAAATTCAAGAAGCCAACGTGTTGGAACAGTTGCAACTGCCGGGGGTTTGCCGCTGGCAAGTGCTGTTGTGAGTTTGTCGTGCTGCTGTTCCCAGTCGACAGGAACAATTTCGATCTCAATTTCTGACTGAGATTCATTAAATCCATTCTGCAAAGCTATTCGATAATCCTCTGTAACACCTTCGTAGAGCGGCCAGAAATAAGATATCTCGACTTTACCTTGTGCATCGGCCTGCCCTGCTGCTGCAAGAGCAAATGGTCCAATCAGTAACATACTGATTAAACAAATCGCTACACATGCCTTTTTTGATAGTTTCATAATATCCTCCTATGAATAGAAACATCATATCATCAATATAATTTTCTTATTATCATATTGTCTGATGAACGTATTATAATACTACCACACTCTGCTGTCAAGAAAAACTCTCGCATTTTATCAAACAATTTTTAATTAAAAATAACTCTTTCAAAATTATCCCTAATGAACCAAATTGATGACTATTTTTCAATCTATGCATAAGATTCCGGCAATTCATGCTGTTTAATATGGCTGCTTCAGCTGATTAAAGGAGGTGGTAAAGACGATTTAGAGTTCTTACAAAGCCTCAATCGATTACACCAATCCAAATTTATGTAAAGTGTCTTCTGTTGGGTTACCCGTTTCCGCACTCCATCCTGCAAGTGTATAGTAAAACTTCTTCGCCTTTTCAAATGCTGCCTTGTCAACTGATTTATCATTTTTTGAGAGCTTATCATCCTGCAGCAGGGTAAATAATTTCTGTGGTAAAATATCATCTTTCTGCGTAAATCCTTCCCTGGCATTAAACTCACGAAACATGTGCAGCCGTCGTTCTCCAATCAACAGAAGTTCGTGTAAATTGGTCTTCCACCCAGTAGCTGCCTTTATTAATTCAACAAGATCATTAAAATCGAACACGGTAGAAAAACTAATCGCCATGGCGCAGGCACAACTAGTATCCAGCAAACTATATGCCCGTTGTGAAAACCAAAACAACTTTGCTTTTTCAAAAGATATATGGGCAGGATCTTCAACATCATACAGTCCCATGGAAGTTACCATCTCACTTATTGGTTCAGCTCCAATAGAATGGTCTAGTTCACTTGAGCAATGATCTGCCCCGATGGGTAAACAGGCATACGCAAGTGCTGCTGATCCTTTTAATTGAGGCATATGTGCCGGAAACTCACGTCCTTTGGTGTGTGTGACCAGTTTCATTGCTTCCGACCCCCAAAGTTCTGATAATAATTTTGATCCTTTTGCTATGAGATCACCAAACCCTTCCCTAAGAGCAGTCATTTCAGCCAGCTTTTTAACAACTTCAAAATTACCGAAAGCAAGCTCCAAACCACCAGTCTGTTCTTTTGTAATGATTCCCTTCTCAAAACACTCCATGGCAAAGCCAACCGTAGAACCAAAAGATACGGTATCCAAAGTATATTTACTGCATAATTCATTTATTCTGCTAATCTCCAGTTTGTCACTAATACCCAGATTCGTGCCGCACAAACCAACAGTTTCATACTCCGGTCCACCATACCGTGGACTGAGCCCACCTACATCACTTACCGTTCTTTTACAGCTTTGGACACAGGCAAAACAGGTCCCGGGCTTTTTGATTATGGATTTTCGCCACTCTGCCGCCATAAGGGTTTCAGCACCTTCAAAATGAGCTGAAGTCCAATTCCTCGTAGGCAGACCCCCTGTTGCTAT
>CAZMOX010000034.1:0-21511 GCA_964567895.1 uncultured Spirochaetales bacterium
GTTAGGCAGAATTTTTTGATTTTGTGGTATCTTTATTTTTTTCTGAAGAGTTTTCTTTCTTTTGAGTCTCTGGTTTTGTATTAACCGCCGTACCGGATGTAGATTCACTGCTCTTATTATCTGTAACATAAAATCCACTGCCTTTAAAAATAATACCGGTACCGCCGGAAATAATTCTTCTGACAGTTCCCTTACATTCGGGGCAAATTGTTACTGCATCATCGTGAATACCCTGAAAAAGTTCAAATTCATGGCTGCATTCTTTACATATATAATCATAAGTAGGCATGGTATTATTGCTCCTGGCTTGTCATATCGATCAATGTCTGTATAAGTATTATCAGCTCATCAATATCTATTTCCATATTATTTATAATAATTTCTTCACTACTATCAACCAGAATAGATTCTTTCCAGTTTTCCGGTTTTTCTTCCAGTTTTCTAATTTTCTCAAGATACTGCTTTTTTAGGGTCAAACTAATAACGGTAGTTGCAGCTTTCTGCGTTGTTTCTATAACACCATACAGCGAATAGGTATCATTATCAGAATCTACCGTAATCCATATAGACTCAATGCTAACCAATAATGTATAGGGAATTACACCTTCAAGAAGAGAGAAAAGGTATCTTGGTTTTTCAACATAGAGACCAACCAATCCATTACTTATACGAGTTGCAATCTCCAAAGGAACAAATATATCTCTTTGTACATAAGTATTTTGGAAAACTTCCTCAATCCCATATTGTGAAAACATTGCTATTCCATTCTCCGGAACTGCTATCTGCAATCCGTTAACAGAGTTTTCCCAATAGGAAAAGGAGTCAGTTACAACTTTCACCCACTCATTTCCAATGCACAATACTGTTTGAAATAGCGGCATTGAGATATTTCCCTCAAGCCCGCCGTAAAAACCAATTTCACTTGTATTATAGGTTCCATCCTCCTGATAAGCCGGAAGAATCGCTGAAACAGAAATTCTGCTGGTTATTGAAGTAAGATAATCCACAGCAGCATCGTCAGGCAATAAAACAAGAAGCTGATCTGTCAAATCCCCTGAGTTCTCAAGATTTACCGTAATTACGAATTCTCCCTCTCTTCCTAAAGAAGAAAAATAGGGATCTTCCTGAAAAGGAGTTCTGTGAACACACCCGATAAAAAGAAAAGTAATAAGAATTATGAGAAAAGATATATAGATTTTTTTGCTTACTGCACCTGTTCTTCCGTTCAACAAATTTTCACCTTAATGTTTATCTACTGCATGAATATCAAGACCAACCTCAATGTCCCCACAGGTTACAAAACTTATATTTCCAAAATCAGTTTCCTCTAGTATCTCAGTTAGTGTCTCCTGCTTGATATAATCATTAAAATCCTTAACAGCAGCTTGTATTTCATCAGGACCTGATATATGCAGTGAAATTCTATCTGTTACATCCAGATTCCGTTCTTTTCGTAGATTCTGCACGCTTCTAATTATATCACGTGCAATTCCTTCCCGTATTAACTCAGGGGTAATTCTGCTATCGATACCAACAGTTAGATTCCCTTCATTCAGAACTTTCATGCCATCTTTTTCAGAACGTTGAACAACTATGGCCTCTGAATCTATAGTGATATTTCCATTTGAATAGGTGATATCAAATGTACCACCCTCAAGAATTCTTTCTATATCCTCACCGGAAACATTCTGAAGTAATTGTGCTACTTCCTTCATATCCTTACCCAGTGATCTTCCCAATACCTTAAAATTCGCTTTAGCTGAATAGGAGACAAGATCATTCTCTTTTGTTCTATACTCAACCTGCTTAACATTAAGCTCCTGCATGATAATAGATTCCATTTCCTGAAGAATATCAAGTTCTGACTGCTCTCTGTTAACTATATAAAACGACTGTAACGGTTGTCGTGTTTTAAAAGCATGGATACTTCTTAAAGCCCTGCCCATAGTAACTGTCTGTTTTGTTAAAGCCATTTTCAATTCAAGCTGTGAATCACGCAAATTACTCTGATACTTTGGATACTCACAAAGATGGATAGATTCTTCCATATTCTCCATTTTGAGATTACGATATATTTCTTCAGTAGTAAACGGTATAAATGGGGCTGAAACCAAACAAAACTTCATCAGTACTGTATAGAGAGTATTATATGCCTGTATTTTATCACCATCGTTTTCTGAACGCCAAAATCGTCTTCTTGAACGCCTAATATACCAGTTGTTTAGTAAATCAATAAATTCAACTATGGGCTGACATGCTTTTTGCAGTTCATACGCATCAAGAGCCTCTGTAACTTTGAGTACAAAGTGTTCAGATTCTGAAATCAACCATTTATCAAGCGGGTTTTCAAGCGTCTCAATCCACTCGGAAGATTTAATTGAGTCTTTAGGTGAATAGCCGTCAATATTCGCATACGTAACAAAAAAGCTATATGCATTCCAGAATGGTATGATAAAACTTTTCAGAACCTCGCGAACGCCGTCATCGGAAAAGCGTAAATCCTCAGCACGTACTGCAGGAGAATTCATAAGAAAAAATCTCATTGCATCTGCACCGAAGTTATCGACAACTTCAATTGGGTCTGAGTAGTTTCTGAGTGATTTAGACATTTTTTTGCCATCTTCAGCTAAAATCAGTCCATTAGTAATAACATTATAGAATGCAGGTTTTTTAAATAGTCCCGCAGCAATAATTGTTAATGTATAGAACCAGCCGCGTGTCTGATCCAATCCTTCACAAATAAAATCAGCTGGAAAATGCTTTTCAATAAAATCCTGGTTCTCAAAAGGATAGTGATTTTGAGCATACGGCATTGATCCGGATTCAAACCAGCAATCAAGAACATCCGGAATGCGTCTCATAGTGCCTTTTCCATCCGGACCAGGCCAGGTTATCTCATCAACAAAGTGCTTGTGAAGATCTTCCACCATTACACCTGATTTTTCCCGAAGTTCTTCTCTTGAACCAATGACTTCAAGATAATCAGATCCATCACATTTCCAGATGGGAATTGGATTACCCCAATATCTATTTCTGCTGATAGCCCAATCTCTGGCTCCTTCCAGCCATTTTCCAAACCTTCCCTGTTTTAAGTGATCCGGTATCCAATTTATTTGATCGTTGGCATTTAACATGTCTGATTTAATTTTAGTGACATCAACGAACCAGCAGGATAAAGCTCTATAAATAAGCGGCTTATGAGTTCTATAGCAAAAAGGGTAACTATGTTTAATTTTCTCTTTTTTTACCAGTTTTCCAGATTCTTTAAGATATTCAATAATACTATTGTCAGCATCTTTAACAAATACACCTTCCCAATCCGGCACCTCGTCAGTAAATCTGCACTCTGCATCAATCGGACAAACAACAGGGATCCCGGTAGGCTGCAAAATTCTATAATCATCTTCACCAAAACCCGGTGCAGTATGTACAATCCCGCAGCCATCCTCTTCAGTAACGTAATCAGCTATAAATGTCCTGAATGCACCCTTTTCAGAGAGTTGGCTGAAAAATGGCATGAGCGGTTCATATTCTATACCAGTAAGATCGCTGCCTTTATATCTGCCGGTAATTTCATACGTAGTTCCATCCTTAAAGTAGTAGGGTACTTTTGATGCAGCTAAAATGTAGGAATCACCATTTTCAGTAACTTTTACATAATCAATATCCGGACCTAAAACCAGTGCTAAATTTGAGGGTAATGTCCAGGGCGTAGTGGTCCATGCCAGAAAATAGGTATCAGGTTCCTCTTTGAGTGCAAATCTTACGGTTATTGCAGGATCAAGGACATCCTGATATCCGCCAAGATTTACTTCAAAATTTGATAATGGAGATGATAGCGCAGGACTGTAGGGCAGAATATTATAGCCCTCATAAATAAGCCCTTTCTCCCAAAGTGACTTAAAAACCCACCAAATTGACTCCATATAATCAGGATCCATTGTTTTATAATCATTCTCAAAATCTACCCATCTGCCCAATCTTGATACAATCTGCTGCCATTCATTTGTATAACGCAAAACGATAGATCTACACTTTTCATTGAACTTGGCTACCCCATACTTCTCAATTTGAGATTTCCCTGATATCCCTAAATCTTTTTCAATTTCATACTCAACGGGCAGACCATGACAATCCCATCCAAAACGACGATTAACTTTCTTACCTTTCATAGTCTGATATCTGGGAATAATATCCTTAATTGTTCCAGGTACAAAATGCCCAAAATGAGGAAGTCCCGTTGCAAAAGGAGGCCCGTCATAAAAGACATACTCCTGGCAATCCTCTCTGTTATCAATTGATTTTTGGAAAATATTATTTTCTTCCCAATATTTTAAGATTTTCTCTTCCATTTTAGGGAAACTAACTTTCGTATCTACCGGATTAAACACAATACCCTCCTAAAGGTAATCGCCTTATTTTACTCAACAATATATCTATTCCTGCTATTATTTTCAATCGGTATTGACAAGAATACCGCCCAATGTTTATCTGTTTATAATGAAGACTTTTAAGTTACCGGAAAGAATTAAAAAATTTGCAAATATATTTCACATTAACTCTTTTGAATTATACGTTGTCGGCGGAGCAGTCAGAGATTTCTTTGCCGGAAAAACTGTTAAAGATTACGACTTTGCTACAAATGCTTCACCGGAACAGGTAACAGCACTTTTCCAGCATACTATTCCCACAGGAATAGAACATGGTACGGTTACCATTATGTTCAGGGGAGAGAGCTTTGAGGTTACTACATTCAGAACTGAAGGTGATTATACCAACTCCAGACATCCTGATAAAGTTAACTTTATCGGAAGTATAGCAGATGATTTAATGAGACGTGATTTTACTATTAATGCTCTTGCTGTAAACACATTAACTGGTGAACTTCTGGATAATCATCAGGGTCTCTCTGACCTGAAAAACAAGATAATCCGTGCAATAGGAACTCCTGCGACGAGATTTAATGAAGACAATCTGAGAATGCTTCGGGCTTTTAGATTTTCAGCTGTTCTTG
The DNA here is from genome assembly GCA_964567895.1 of uncultured Spirochaetales bacterium. Taxonomy (GTDB): domain Bacteria; phylum Spirochaetota; class Spirochaetia; order JABMQR01; family JABMQR01; genus JABMQR01. Next base: position 5,015 of record CAZMOX010000034.1, read on the forward strand.
GGTTTTCCATAGAAGAGAAAACGATTGCTGCAATAGAGTCCTGCAGCTCAGAAATTGTACATGTATCATTTGAAAGAATCCAGGAAGAATTAAATAAAATTCTTGCTGCTCCTTACCCGTCAAAAACCCTTTTTGCTATGGAAACAAGCGGGCTCCTGCAATACTTGCTTCCAGAACTCACAGCTTGTAAAGGAGTTGGGTCAAAAGGGAGTGATAATATGGATACATTTCAACATTTATGCCGAAGCTGTGATGGTGCCCCGCAATCAAACGCACTAGTGAGATGGGCAGCTCTTTTGCATGATGTGGGGAAACCTCATACAGAAAAATATGATAGTGAAAGAGAAAAAATAATTTTCCACGGACACGATATACTTTCTGCAGATATAACTGATAAAATACTTAGAAGGTTAAAATTCTCTAATCAATTTCGTAAAGAAGTTATTCACCTCATTAGTCACCATATGTTTAATTATACACATGAGTGGTCAAATGCTGCTGTAAGACGATTCATTAATCGGGTTGGAATACATTTCATACACAACCTAATCCTGCTGCGTGAAGCAGATTTTTACGGGTCTTCAGGAAAAAAGCTCTCCAAAACAATACTTTCCGAGCTTATCGATCGTGTAAATTATATATTGCTGAACAATGCAGCAATTCAAATTTCAGATTTAGCAGTTAATGGGAAATCTTTAATGGAATCAGGAATTAAGGAGGGTCCCGCTATAGGAACTATTCTCGGACTTCTGTTAGAATCGGTAATTGACGATCCTAAACTTAATAATAGTCAAAATTTACTCAAAATTGCTAATGAAATGTATAAAATGTATCATCTACAATAGGGGGGTCAAACAGGCGGTTATTCAGGATTTATATTTTGATATGCTAATCCTGCTGCACTTTGTTCGGCCTCTTTTTTATTTCTACCCTCACCGGGTCCATAGAGCTTACCGTTAACTTCAACCTCAATCCAAAAGATCTTGTCATGATCGGGACCAGCTTTTTTAACTACCGTATATTTTGGATAGGATTTAAATCTTTTTTGTACAATCTCCTGAAGAAGGGTTTTGTAATCTTTTTTATGCTTATCAGCTAGAACTTTATTGATTTCGGGAATCAGACTGTCCAATATAAATGTTTTTACCGCTTTCAATCCCGAATCAATATAATAGGCCCCTATTATAGCTTCAAGACAATCAGCTAAAATAGCTTTTTTATTTCTACCACCAGAGTACTCTTCACCCTTTCCGATAAGAATAAAATTATCAACTTTTAGTATTTTTGCAATTTCAGAAAGGCTGTCTTCACTAACAACAAACGATTTAATTCGTGCAAAATCGCCCTCAACCATATCAGTAAGCTGAGTATATAGATACTCACTAACCACCATGCCAAGTACACTATCACCTAAAAATTCAAGTTTTTCATTATTTTCAACGAGGCCTTGATACTCATTAGAGTATGATCTGTGTGAAAAAGCAAGGTTCAGAAGCTGAAGCCTTCTGAACCTTATGCCTACATTCTTTTCAAATAATAGCAACTCACGTTTTCTGTCAGAATCAACATCTGGCCAGGACGCAAGTTGTTTTTCATTGGTCAAAGACATTGCCTGTAATTAAAGCTGTGATTTTAGATAGTCTACAGCATCCTTAACAGTTTCAAACTCATTAGCTTTTTCATCGGGAATAGTAATTCCCATTTCTTCTTCGATAGCGTATACAAGTTCATATGTATCCAGACTATCGGCGCCAAGATCCTTCCGAAAGGAAGAGTCTAATGCAATTGTTTCTTCATCAATTTCCAGTTTTTCTGCAATCAATGATTTCATTTTAGCAAAAAGGTCATCCATAACTTAATCTCCTTATTAATGATTAACCAATATCTTCAAGATTCAAAACCTGCTGTCCGCGATAAAAACCGCATTTTGGACAAACTCTATGAGGTAGAACCCTGTTTCCACAAGTACCGCACTCAACCAAATTCGGAGCGGTCAGTTTCATATTGATTGATCTTCTAGATCGAGATTTTGCTTTAGAAGTTTTATATTTTGGAACTGCCATTTCTTAACCTCTTATAAATCGTTATCAGTCAAAAGACATTACCTTAATAGTAGGTTAATGTCAACTAAGACTATTTAAAAACATCAATTTTTAATCTTTTTAATAAGCAAATCTGCAACTATCGGGGGTACCATTTTTGAAATATCCGCACCAAAAGCTGCCAACTCTTTTATTGCCGATGATCGGAGTACAAAATACTGTGGATCGGTAGGCATAAAGAATATTTCTATTCCAGGATTCAGCTGTTTATTAGTCATAGCCAGCTCAAATTCATAACTAAAATCAGCCAGCGCCCTAACGCCTCTCAGCATAACTTTAACGTCATATTCACGGGCAAAATCTACAACCATTCTATTCCAGGAAAGCACCTCAATGTTTTCGTACTTTAGAAGTAATTGCCGGAGCATGGATTTTCGCTCTTCAACACTGAAAGTACAGGTTTTTGCAAAATTATCTGCAATAATTATATACAGTTTATCAAAAATTGATGCTGCTCGTTCTATCAGATTTAAATGTCCATTTGTAGGCGGGTCGAAGGTTCCCGGAAGCATTGCTTTCATCATTTTAAAATCACCATATTAAACCCTTGCCGTTTTTTTTCGATCAGAAACCAGCTTCTTAACTGAACTTTTCATTTCCTGGTTTTCATACGATATTCTCTTAACAACAGAAAACCCTCCGGAAAAGTTTTTCTTGTTATATTCAATTATAGCAAAATCCCCGTTCCCAATATAACAAATTTTCTGATCAGATTGAATTGTTTCATTTTCTGATAATGTTCTGATAGCACAATCGAAATGTGAAAACTCATCTTTTGCAGGACCCCCAATTGTTTGAGCTATAGAATCTATAGCCTTACCGCAAATGGAGCAGTTTACAGGGGGTAATTTTTGCCTTTTATTTTTTGGTTTTCTAAAATTTCTTCTATTGCGATTTTTGTTCCTGTTTCTTGATTCAGGTTTTTTTTCATCCAAATCAGAAGGCTCCTTTAATGTGATTTAATTCACAGCTTTAAGCAGTTAATATTTTACTTTGCAACAGTAGTACTTTTTCTTTTAATTAGTTCTCTAACTTTTGCTGCTTTACCCACACGATCCCTGATATAGTAAAGTTTTGCACGTCTTACCCGACCTTTTCTCACAATTTCCACTTTATCAATTCTGGGAGAGTGCATGGGAAAAATTCTTTCAACACCTACACCATAGGACATTTTACGGACAGTCATGGTTTTTCTGGAACCACCGTTATTAATTGCTATAACAAGACCCTCATAAATCTGAATCCTTTCAGTCTGGCCCTCAATAATCTTGAAATATATCTTTATTGTATCCCCAACTCTAAAATTTTGTACATTCTCTTTCTGTTGTTCTAATTCAATTGCTTTAATTACATCCATTTTCGTTACCCCTTCGGAATCCTGGTTTTCTTCAATTTATTTAGCAGATCGACCTCATTTTCATTCAACACTGCTTTATCTATTAAATCAGGCCTGTACTCTAAAGTTTTTTCCAGCCTTTTTATTAAACGCCATTTTGCTATTTCGGAATGATTTCCGGATAATAATATATCAGGAACCGTCATTCCGCAATACTCATATGGTCTTGTATAATGAGGATATTCAAGAAGACCATTTGAAAAGCTCTCTTCCTTTAAAGATTCCTCATTAATAACACCTGCTATCAACCGATAAACTGCATCGACTACCACCAATGCAGCCACTTCTCCAGATGATATTACATAATCGCCAATACAAATCTCATCGTCAACATAACGATCTATAATTCTTTGGTCAATCCCCTCATATCTCCCACAAATAAATACCAGCTCTTTTTCAACTGATAGTTCTTCAGCATACTTCTGATTAAATGGTTTACCTGAAGGGCTGAGATAAATAACCCTTTTATTTTCTGCACCAACTTCTTCAAGCGCATGAGCGAGTGGCTCAGGTTTTATAACCATTCCCGCTCCGCCCCCATAAGGAGCATCATCACACGTTCTGTGCTTATCTTTAGAAAATTCCCGAAAATCAATCAATTTATAAGATATATCACCTTTCTCTACTGATTTTGCCATTATTGAATTGGTAAAAAAACCATCCAAAATATCAGGAAATAGTGAAAGAATTGTAAAAGTCATACTAAAATCCAGTCTACTTTTAATTCAACTCTTTTTTCCGGTATACTCACCAAACCGATGTACTGTGCAAGAAAAGGTACAAGATTCGCACCTTTTTCTGTTTTAATCTCAATTAACGGAGCCTGAGCACCATCGATTACCGAAATAATATCACCAATCTTCCTATCTTTAAAATAGACAGAACAACCAATAATATCAGCCTGATAAAATTCACCCTCTTCAAGTGAAGGACTTAACTCTCTAGGAATACAAATTTCCCATCCATTAAATTTACGACCCTCTTCAGGTGTATTAATATGAGAAAATTTCATGAGCACCTGTTCACCGGATAGCTGCAGCTCCTCGATTTCAACCTGCTTTTCAATAGAATCTTTTTTCAGTACCACCTGCTTGATTCTTTTTAAATATGCATGTGTTTCAGAAAAAATATGGACTTTAACAAATCCTTTCAACCCATGCGAGGTGCGTATTACACCGGTAATTAAATACTCCATTAATCCAGTATTTCGAGAACTACTCGTTTTCCGGTTTTTGTTGCAGAAGCACTTAGAATAGTCCTGACAGCTTTTGCTATCCGGCCATGTTTTCCAATCACCTTTCCAATATCATCCTGGGCAACACGGAGTTCGAGAATTGTGGATTTCTCACCTTCAATCATGTTAACAACAACACCATCCGGCTCATCAACCAGTGATTTTGCTATATACTCAACGAGATCTTTTTCCATTACTCTTCCTCCGACTATTCGGGTTTGGTTCTGTCTAGGGTAATACTGTTTTTGTTAAGTACTCGTTTAACTGTTGCAGTAGGCTGAGCACCTTTACTAATCCAGTCTTTAATTTTTTCTGTTTCCAATCTGATCTGGCTTCCGACAGATTCAACAGGATGATAAAGTCCAACTTCATCTAAAGTCCTGCCGTCTCTTGGTGCACGGGAATCCATAACTACGATTCTATAATACGGTCTTTTTTTTGTTCCGAACCTCTTCAGTCTGATCTTTACACTCACCTGTACCTCCTGTACATTCCAACTTACATGCCCATTTGTTTGAACATGGATTCCTGGTATTTCTTATTTTTTGCGAATTTCTTCATAGTTATTCGCAGTTTTTCAAATTTTTTCAAAAGTCTGTTTACATCATATACTGATGTTCCACTGCCTCTTGCAACTCTTTTACGACGAGAAGGACCAATAATTCTAAAATTAATCCGTTCTTTCAACGTCATCGACTGTATAATAGCCTGTTCCCGGCCAAGTTCTTTCTGGTTTATATCTTCTTCTGAAATATTCCCTTTTGCGCCCGGAATCATTTCCATAATACTTTCCAATGGTCCCATTTTATTCATTCTCTGGATTTGTTCAAGATAATCCTGCAGGTCAAACGTCGCAGAAGACATTTTTTTTTGCATTTTCTCAGCTTCCTGAACATCCATTGTCTCCTGGGCTTTTTCAACCAGGGAAACAACATCTCCCATCCCAAGAATTCTGCTTGCAATTCTGTCAGGATAAAAAGGATCAAGATCAGATATCTTTTCGCCGACACCAATAAATTTTATGGGTTTTCCGACAACGCTTCTAATAGAGAGCGCAGCGCCACCCCTAGTATCTGAATCAAATTTACTAAGGATTACGCCGCTTATTCCGACTCGCTCCTCAAACTCTTTTGCTATAGATACAGCAATTTGGCCTGTCATAGCATCTGCAACAAATAACGTTTCATCAGGTTTTGCTATTTTATTAATTCCTGATATTTCATCCATCATTGCTTCATCCAGATGCATACGCCCGGATGTATCTATAATAACTGTATTGAAAAGATTTTTTTTCGCAAAAACAAGAGCATTCTTAACAACACGTTCAGGACTTTTTCCTCCATGCTCAGCATAAACAGGAACATCAATTTGCTCACCAAGTATTTCAAGCTGTTTTATTGCAGCAGGTCTCACAAGGTCTGCAGCGACAAGCAACGGTCGGCGGCCATCCTTTTTTATCATAGAAGCAAGTTTGGCTGCTGTGGTAGTTTTACCAGATCCCTGAAGTCCCATCATGAGAATAGTAGAGACAGTATCGGGGCCTTTAAGCTCTAATGCTGATCTGTCGTCACCTAAAAGTTGGACTATGCGATCATAAACAATCTTTATAAATTGCTGTCCGGGATTAACAGCTTTAAGAACACTGTCCCCTTTAGCCTCTTCCAATGTTCTGTTAACAAATCTACGAACCACACGCAAATTTACATCAGCTTCGAGTAAAGCTATCTTTATTTCTTCAACTGCTTCCTGGACATTCTTTTCAGATATCTTACTTTTCCCGGAAACTTGTCGAATTATGTCTGTAAATTTAGCGGAAATGCTGTCAAACATATCAATCCTTGAAAATTTCAATTACTAGTGAACACATACTTATCTACCGTAAAGACTTATACAGTATAATACAGCTGATTGTCAACCTGTAGCGTTTAATCACGCCCTGTAGCGTTAATAAGTTTTATATAATCCATAACTGATGTTGTTTATTATTTTAAGTATCTGTTTTAATCCATAACTGATGTTGTTTCCTCATTTTCGATATCTTGAATTCTGTAACTGATAGCTTTTGAGACACCGGCTTCTTCCATCGTTACGCCTAATAATGTCTTAGATCCAAGTACCGTTTTTTTATTGTGTGTAATGATAATAAATTGGGACTTTTCACTAAATTCTTGTAGAACATCCAGAAAATGTGCAATATTTGCATCATCCAAAGCCGCATCAATTTCGTCCAATATACAAAATGGAGAGGGTTTAACCATATAAGTTGCAAAAAGCAGAGCAACGGCAGTTAACGATCGTTCACCACCGGATAAAAGAGATATTTTCTCCAACTTTTTTCCGGGAGGCTGCGCAAGAATATCTATTCCTGTATGGAGCATATCATCAGGATCGACCAACTTAAGCTCTGCCCTGCCCCCTCCGAATAGTCTTCTGAACATAGCATGAAAATTTACTTTCAGTTTTGTATAGCAGGTTGCAAATAATTCCTCAGATTTTTCAGTTATTTCATCTGTTATCTGACGAAGATTACTCTTCGCAAGGTCCAAATCATTCAGTTGCCTGGTGAGAAATTCGTAGCGTTCCTTAACTTCCAAATACTCTTCTGCAGCCATATGATTTATATAGCCAAGATTTTGCATTTCCAGTTTGTTATTCTTTAACTTTTGTCGTAATTGCTGAATATCATCATGAATTTCAAAGACCTTTGAATCATACTCTTTCAAACTTCGGGAGTAGGAATCTTCAAAATTATCATATATATAGGTTGTTTCATGCTCTAATGAATCCTGTTCAGCTTTCAATCTCTCCAACCTGGTGGTTAGTGTTGAGAGTTGCCCAAATTTTGAGTTAACAGACTCTCTTCGCGCACGAACACTATTATTTTTTCTCTCAATCTCATTTACTACTGCATGCAGTTCCAGCTGAAGTGCTTTCTCCTCTTCTGCTGTCGCAAAAAGTTCATCCTTAGTCTGATTAATTTTTTCCTTAGTATCAGTAAGCCTATCCAGAGAAACATCAATATCTTTTCGACTATCTTCAAAAAGCAGTTCCTGCTCCTGGACTGATCTTTTGAGATTTGAAACAAGAGATTGGAGAGTGTCGGCACGACCTTTCATATCAGCCTGGGAAACTTTAAGATTTTCTAATGTTTGACGGTATTGTGAGAGTTTCTGGTTTAAATTCCTATTCTCTTCACGCAATTCCCTTATTTCATTGTTATATGTTTTAACGGTATCAAGGGACTCTGTTAAAGCATCATCATTATTTCTTTTCCTGGTAATAATTCCTTCAGGAGAAAGAAATTCATCAAGAAATGAGGGTGTCATTTCAATATAGGAAGAAAATAATTTATCAAGAATCTGTACTTCCCCAACTGTTGATTCAATAGAACTCAACAGATTTTTAAGATATTTTTCAACACTTTCACTTGTATCAGATAGTGTTTTAATAAAATCATTAGTAATTTGGGATTTACCAGAAAGCCGCATAATGAGATTCTTTGTATGATTTTTAATTTCAAGTTCCAGATCACGCCGTTCTTTATATGAGTATCTGGATTCCTTTAGCTTTTTATCTAATTCAACAACAATTGCATCAGTTAATACTAACAGCTCATCACGATATACGGATTGTTTCTTCTCTTCCTGAATTATAATCTGTTCATTTGTCTGAATAATCTCATCATTCAAAATTATCCGCTCTTCGGCAGTTAACACATTTGTTTCAAATGTTTTAATCTCATGATCTATGCCTTCAATTTCATCAAAAAGATCATTCCGGGCTTTTACCTTATAAATAATATCATTCTCATCACGTTCAATATGGCTTTTAAGATTGCTTCCCCTATCTTTTGCCTCTGCAACCGATTTCTCAAAATCATTAATTCTGTCAGTGAGTAGTGATATCTGATTTACTTTACTATTTTTAAGTTCATCCAAACGATGCATACGTGTCTGCATATCAATACGTTCACGTGACATAGTATTTATTTCATCAAGATTTTCTTCAAGCTCCAGATTAGTTTTATCAATATATTCTTTAATTTCAGTATGCTGTTTAGCTATAATAACAAATTCATCAAATTTTTCATTATGCTTTTGCTTTAGCTCTTTTATTCGAGAAAGTTGAACTTCTACCTCAATCTCAAATATTGATTCCTGTAATTTTTTTGACTGTGCTGCTTTTTCTGCCTGAACTTTTCTGGATTCATATGTTTTACGCACTTCTCGAAGTATATTCTCAACCTGCCTGATATTCTCATCAGTTTTCACAAGCTTTCTTTCCGCTTCAGCACTTTTTTGTTTAAATCGGGTTATACCGGCTGCTTCTTCAAATATATATCTGCGGTCTTCTGGTCTGTGTGAAAGAATCTGATCAATTTTCCCCTGCTCCAAAATAGAATAAGAAGACTTTCCAATTCCCGTATCATAAAATAGCTCACGAATTTCCTTGAGTCGTACAGGAGTGTTATTTATTAAGTACTCATTTTCCCCACCACGGTAAATTCTTCTTTTTAACTCAATTTCAGGTAAATCGATTTGCAGATATCCGGTATCATTCGCAATGGTAAGTGCTACTTCAGCCACGTTCAAGGGTTTTCTGGACTCTGAACCATTAAAAATAACATCGTCCATCTGTCCAGCCCGAAGTGTTTTTATAGATTGTTCTCCTAATACCCATTTAATACTGTCAACAATATTACTTTTACCACACCCATTTGGACCTAATAATGAGATTATTCCATCGGAAAACTCAAGAGTAACTCTATCAGCAAAGGATTTAAATCCAAACAGCTCAACTTTCTTTAAGAACATCGTACCTCTCACTAAAATGAATTAATATATTGGGGGTAATAACAATTAAAGCTCTTAAGAATGAATATATCATGAGTTACTTTTATAATTCAAGGACAATGGTACTTTCTCTCTATTAGCAACCCTTTTATGAAGTTGGTGTAAAAAACGTGTAAAAATAGAGATGACTTATTTACTATTTGTCATGTTATTATTAAATTAGAGAAATTGAGACTACAGGTCGTAACAATATCAATATACAGCATAATCAAGAGTTAAAACACTACGTAGCAGATTTAGAATTTTTATATGATATCGGTTCTTGTTTTTGAACGTATTAGACATTCGCTGCTAAAGGAGCAATTGTGGCTATAGTATCCCTGAAAGAGGTCAAGAAAACTTATCCATTAGGAAAAACCGAAGTCCACGCAGTTAACGGTGTATCTTTTGATATAGCCAGAGGTGATTTTATCTCTATTGCCGGCCCCTCAGGTTCCGGGAAATCAACAATCCTCAATATGATCGGGTGTATTGATGTTCCCACAGCAGGAACTGTAGAGTTAAACAACCAAATAACAAGCAGTCTGACAGATCGGGAAATAACAGAATTACGGCATAAATTTGTCGGCTTTATTTTCCAATCCTTCAACCTGATACCGGTACTAAATGTATATGAGAATATAGAGTTCCCGCTGCTTTTAGGGAAAAATACCCCAGAACTAAAACAGAGAAAAGAGTGGACAGAGTATTTAATTGAAGAGGTAGGTCTAACTGATTGGGCAAAACACAGACCAAACGAACTATCGGGAGGACAGCGGCAAAGGGTGGCAATTGCGAGATCTCTCGCAACTAAACCAGAACTTGTACTCGCAGATGAACCTACCGCAAATCTTGATTCAGAAACCAGTGAAGCAATTATCGGTTTAATGAAAAAAATAAATAAAGAGATGAATACTACCTTTATCTTCTCAACTCACGATCCCACAATCATGGAACTTGCAGAACACATTATAAAGCTTAAAGATGGACTTATCTCCTCTGAATATCGGCGGGATAAGTAAATGGCAATAATCTTCAGAATTGCATTACGGAACCTCCGTGAGCATAAATCCAAAACACTTATTATAGGGATTATCATTGCAGTTGGAATTATGATAATGACCATCGGTACATCGCTCATTGATACTGCTACAACCGGTATAGAAAAAGCTTTCATTGAGAATTATACTGGTGATATCCTTATTGGAGGGATTTCCGAGAATGATCTCTCGATATTCGGAGTCCAGTCTGTAGGGGGAATAGAACCTACTCCTAGAATTCCAGAATATGCAAGGATATTGGAATACCTTGATTCAAGAAAGGATATTGAAGTATACACACCGGAAGTGACAAGTTTTGCCGCAATCAGTGTAGAGGGGCAGAAAGATCCGGACTCACGGGGAATGACTCTACTATTTGGAATAGAACCGGAATCCTACCGGGAAATGTTCGAACGTATAACCATTCTTGAGGGAAAATTTCTCAAACCGGGAGAAACTGGAATACTGCTAACTCAGAGCAACAGAGAGATCATCGAGAAACGTCTTGAACTAACCCTTAACGTTGGAGATTCTATACTGCTTACGGGTTTCAGTGACACAGGAATCAAGATAAGGGAAGTTGAAGTAAAAGGTTTTTACCGGCTTCTTTCTGAGACTGAAGGTGTAAATATGAGCTCATATATCGACATACCAACTCTCAGAGCATTAAAAGCCATTAACGCCGGCGGATCAAATGAGATAGTTCTTGATGCTTCTCAGACTGCTCTTCTGGATGCAGATAATTTTGATGATCTGTTTAGTGATGATGCTTTTAGTGATGCATTCGCTATCTCTGAGACCAATGTTTTTGATGATCCATCAACTTTCCTTGATCCCTTTGCAGGCTCCTCAACAGAAAATGCTAATTTTGAATTATCTGAAACTGAAGTCACAGATATGAGTAAAATTGAGACATTAGTGGAAAATTCACTAGCTATATCACTCCGTAATGATTCAGGAAGCTATGAGTTTATTCTTCTCAGCCTGAAAAACCAGCGACGTACAAACCGTGTAGTTGACGATCTGAATGAATGGTTTATCGAGGAGGGCATAGCAGCTCAGGCAATGGATTGGAAAGGTGCAGCCGGACCATTCTCTTCTACCGCAGATGTAATCAGGAATATCTTTAATGTTGCAGTACTTCTTGTAGCATTTGTTGCTTTAATCATTATAACAAATACACTGCTTATATCCGTTATGGAGAGAAAAAAAGAGATAGGAACTATGCGGGCCATGGGAGCAAGAAAAGGATTTGTTTCATTAATGTTTACTACAGAGATTGTGTTAATAACATTAGTATTCGGAATCATTGGTGAACTGCTTGGATTAGGTGCTCTGGGTATTATTTCATTGATTAATATTAAAGCAGGAAATACTCTGGTTGAGGTCCTTTTTGCCGGACCGGTACTGCACCCGGTTGTACACATTTCAACTCTTGCAATAAATCTTGCAGTAGTGATAGTGATAGGCATACTGGCCAATTTATATCCGGTATTTGTAGCGCTGAGAATTCAGCCTGTTAAGGCTATAAGTAGTATTTAGGGGCAGTTTGTGAAATTAATTAAACTTGCATTAAGGAACCTGCTTCGACAGAAAAGAAGATCAATACTTCTCGGTTCTGCGATTGCATTTGGAATATTGTTTATCACTCTCATAAATGGTTTTACCGGAAGTTTTATTGAAAATGTTGGTGAAAACTTCTCAAACCTGATGGCTGGACATATATTTATTGATGGAGTGGAAAAATCCCCTTCAGGAAAAGATTTGTATCTCATTGATGATGACTCACTCATAATGGATGCAATAGATAGTTCTGGAATTGAATATAATTTTCTTACAAAACGTTCTGAAATTCGGGGAACTCTCCTGTTTGAAGGAAACGGAATCAACCAATCTATAATCGGAGCTGATTGGGAAAAAGAGAGCTACTTTAAGGATAGGATAATTCTAGAAGAAGGTAGTTTTGATAACTTAGAAGATCCACGTGGAATTATCGTTTCATCCAAAATTGCTGATAGATTAAATGTACAACTTGGTGATCATGTAATAGTGAAGATGCAGACCTATACCGGACAGCAGACTGCAGGTGATTTTACAATTGCCGCAATAAGTATTGACACCGGGTTATTTGGTTCAATTTCATGCTATGCAAACATTAGATATGTAAATGAACTGTTAAACATCGGGCCGGATAAATACCTGACTCTGGGGATTTACCTTAACGATCTGATCGATACTGATCCGGTTACAGCAATGCTGTTACCCGAACTGGAAAAACGAATTAGTTTATTCAGCCGGGAAACAACTGATGATGGAAACCCTTTTATGGCTATTCTTGAGCAGCAGGAAGAAGAAGAATGGGATGGGGTAAAATATCGATTAACCACCATAAATGACCTGTTAAGTGAGGTTGAAGAGATTGTTCGAATTCTGAATATTGCCGGTCTGATTATTATGCTGGTATTATTTGCTATAATTATGGTTGGCATAACAAATACCTTCAGAATGGTAATGTTTGAGCGAATTCAGGAAATTGGTACTATGCGTGCTGTCGGGATGCATCGTTCCGAAGTGCGGGCTTTATTTCTTTTTGAGGCATTCTTTCTTGCCTTAGGCGGAATCATTGCTGGATATATACTTTCCGGCATTTCGATGTTCATTATTTCTCTGGTATACTGGGGGGTAGATACTCCGTTATTTATGCTGCTGAAAAATGGATATATGACTTTTAAACTTGCACCGCTTCAGATCCTGCTGAATTTTGTCATAGTCACAATCCTTACGCTGCTGGCTGCATTCTGGCCGGCTAATAAGGCAGCAAAACTTGAACCGGCATTGGCTCTTGCAACGGAAAAATAGCCAATTTTAGGAAAATGCTTTTTGAAGTTTTTGATCATGAATAGGTAATCAAAAACTTCTGACTATAGATTATTTTTTACGAAATATAGATACGAAATTTTAATAGTGGGTAACACTATACACTACTTATATTGAGGTCTTTGATCATGCAGAATTCATTTACATTTTTACATATAAAAAAAGCAGTATTCTTTATTACACTTCTTTTCTCACTGGTTCTTCTTCCGGCTTTATCCCCGGACAATTATGGTCAAATTCTTAAGGATATAGATAACCTGCAGAATTTTGGTGATAAAGATTTCACTACAATATATACGATCGTCTCTGAAAAACCCGGCGAAGAGCGTGAGGTATTAGAAGTCCGATTATTTCGAAGAGATGTTGGGGATCTGTTTTTAATGATAATCATCTCTCCTGAGGTGCAGAAAGGACAGGGATTTCTTCAGCTTGAAGACAATCTCTGGTTCTATGACCCTGAAAGCCGAAAATTTGAGCACTCTTCAGCAAAAGAAAATATTCAGAATTCTGATGCCAAGAATAATGATTTAATGGTTCAGACAATGTCAGATGATTATACAGTCGTCTCTCATGAAGAAGGGGTACTGGGGAATACTCCGGTATATATTCTCAATCTTGAAGCAAAAAATGATGAAGTTCCCTATCCTGAGATGAAACTTTGGGTTCGTCAAAGCCCTACACTCCCCATGAAATCTGAGGAATATGGATACTCCGGAAGACTGATGCGAAAATCTGGCTATTTTCAATATGTAAAAGTGGGAGATAAATATCTGCCTACAAGTATCATTATGGTGGATATGCTGAATGTTGGAGAAAAAACCCAGATTACTATGACCAACCCCTCAATAGGAGCGCTCCCGGACTATGTATTTACGAAAGCATATCTTGAAAAGGTAAATAAATGATAATGCTTAAAAAATCAGTTTATTTTTTAATACTGCTTTTTACCCTTATCTCATTTTCACTAACAGCTCAGGATGCTGGAATAATTGATCCTTTTTCACTTGATGATGCCATGTTCATCGCTTTTGATGATCCAGTTGCAACTCCTGTAGTAGAGGATCGAGCAGATGATATCTTCGCAGAAGACTTCAGTATCACGGAAGACTTTGATGATCTCTTTTTTAGTGATTCCGGGATAACTGAAGTAACCTCTGACCTGTCAGGAGCAGATACATATGAACAATTTCTTGTTTCCGAAGCTCTCACCTGGGGTGGATCTTATTCCGGTAGATTAGGTTTTGCGTGGAATTGGGACTCATACAGCAGCGGAATAGTCTTCGATGATGCTGAGTCATCACTTTCTCCCTCCGCCTCCACTTCACTCTATTTCGATGCACGTCCGGAGTCGGATTTTAGAGTATTCGGCAAGATGTTTATTGAGACTGAAGCCGGTGGGTTTGGTGCATTGGGAGGACTGGATATCAGCAGTTTAGGATTCCTTGATAATGGTGATGGTTCTATAAGTATCACCGCTCCAACTGATTCAAGTGATGATGAAGAGGAACCTGAAACCGATCCCTCACCGCTCTCCTTAACTCTGGGAATACGGGAACTTTTTTCAGATTTTCAGTACGATGACAGATTTTTTTTTAGATTTGGAAAAAGTTTCGTTAAATGGGGTGTTGGATATTTTTTTAGCCCTGCTGATGTCATAAATCTGGATTCAATAGATGCAGAAGACCCTACTGCAGAAAGGCAGGGACCATTAAACTTTAGATTACAGTACCCTTTTTCTATTAATAATGCCTATTTCTATATTCTTACTGATCAGGTTGAGAAACCGGAAGATATATCATATGCAGCCAAAGTAGAATGGGTTAATGGTAATTCGGAATGGGGGGTTGGTGCGTATTACTCATTGAAAAAATCCCCTAGATTAGTAGCAACTCTATCATCAGCTATCGGTGAAGTAAGTATATTCGGAGAGGGGCTGATCTCTATCGGATCTGACAGAGTGTTTGTCGCTGTCTCGAAAAATAAGCCCGAATTCGCTGATGATGTTGAAGATAAAGACAAATACATTGCTTTAGATACTTTTAAAATTGATGACTTACCTTTTTTTAGCGGTACAATAGGATTTTCTTATAATAGATCAGACCCAAGCATGCTGATTGCCGGACAATATTTTTTCAATGGTGAAGGTTATACTGATTTTTCCGAGATAAAATATGGAAAAACACTCCTGGATTCTGCAGCTTACCTCATGCTAAATGCTGGTTCAAACGGTTTAGCAAAACCTGAAGATCAGCAGCCTGATGATTATACCGATCCTCCCGAACTTGGTTTTTCAGACATTCAAAATTTTGGACGACATTACGGTGCCTTAATGGTCTCATGGAGCGAAATCGCTGACACTGATCTATCTGCTAATTTTCTCTGGCTTGGTAATCTGTCTGATGGATCAGGAATTCTCTCGCCCGGTCTCAGCTGGAACATTATTGATAAGATCTCAGTTTCTGCTGGTCTTAGATTAACATATGGAAAAAGCGGAACTGAATTTGCTGATCCGGCAGATCTGTTTGCCCAAAATCCTACAGACAATCCTCAGGATCCAACTGCATCTTTTACGATTGACTTTTCAATTGGCGGAGGGAGTTTCTAATGAATATTCTTAAAAACATAAGCTCCAGACTACTATATACACTTCTCTTAATTTCCATAATTTCCACACTCACTTCCTGCTTTGGATTTTATCAACAGGATCTGGACGTTCCCATTATTTCGGGCATTTCCGTTATCGGAGATTCGGCGGAGGCTCTACAAATTCAGCTTACATGGAATGCGGTCGAAGGTTCCGGCGGATACAATGTTTACCGCACGGTAAGCGCTTCCGGCACGTATACATATGCCGGTTCCACAGGCTCTGGCCAACTCACATATATCGATGCCGATGAAGACCTGGAGCTAGGAGAAAGCTACACCTACAAGGTCAACTCCTACGGTCTCTGGCACACAAAGGAGAAGGAGAGTGCAAAAAGCGCACCTTCCGGCGCTGTCGAGTATTTTCTTCTTC
>CAZMOX010000035.1:0-21484 GCA_964567895.1 uncultured Spirochaetales bacterium
GGCTGGTGCAGATGGATAAACGTAAATTTGTTGTCTGGATAATAGGGGATAAGTGAGAAATAATGGAAAAGAGTGCTATAGATTAAAGAAAATACGTTTATCATCACAGTTTTTTCAAAGCTACGCGCGCGGAACAAAAAGGAATAGGCTAAAGCCTATTCCTTTTTGTGTATCGGGCTGAGTGGATTTGAACCACCGACCCCGTGTCCCCCAGACACGTACGCTAAACCCCTGCGCTACAGCCCGTTTTGTATCCGTAAATACGAAAAGAACGGTATCATGAAGGTATCTCTTAGTCAACTGACTAATGCGACTTTGTCGCATTAGTCTTGGGAGTTTACAGGGTAAACTCCAAGGACATGTAGGTTGTGACAAAGTCACATTACTCTTGGGAGTTTGCGGGGCAAATGTCATACTCAATAAAGTGAAAGTTTGTTTGAGTAATAAAAATGGGCTATGAATGAACTAACCCCTTCTTACTAGACAGAAGTTTTTGGATGATTGTAAAACTCAGTAATAAAATAGCTTAACAATACTATCCAAAAACTTCAAATCCACGTAAACATGGATCAAGGCTATTTTCTGAAATTGCCTCATGGTTCAGTAATAAGTTCTTTTTGTGAATACTCTGTATGAAGAAGATGGTGTGACTTATGTCCAAGTGGTTTCTTCAGATACTCTTCATAAAGCTGGGTAATTACCGGATTTTCATGCGATTGCCGCAGCTCACGTCCCTCATCTTCACGATAAATGGCTGAGATTCTAGCACGTCGTACTTCATCGGTAGTGAAACGTGGTTGTCCGCCGCCTCCAATACAGCCTCCAGGACAGGTCATAACTTCTACAAAATGGAAAACTTCTCCTGTTTCCTTAATTCTATCAATTAAATTAGAAACATTTCCCAAACCATGAGCCACAGCGACGCGTGCAGTCACGCCTTCAAGAAACTTCCAAGGTTCAATGGTATCGGTCAGGGTGAGTTCAGCTGTCTTTATTCCTTCAAGTCCTGCCAAAGGGGTAATATGCAGTCCCTCAACCGGAAGTATTCTTCCTGTTACTATGGCATATACTGTCCTAAGGGCTGCTTCCATTACACCGCCAGTAGTAGCGAAGATGTCAGCTGCACCAGTGGATATCCCGAAAGGTTCATCCATTTTCTGATCTGGAAGGGCGAGGAAATCAATCCCTGCCATTTTAATCATATCTCCTAATTCGCGGGTGGTTAGAACATAATCAACATCCTGATACCCACTATCTGCCATTTCGGGGCGGCCTGCCTCAAATTTTTTGGCTGTGCAGGGCATTATGGATACTACAATCATATCTTTTGGATCAACACCTATTTTTTCTGCGTAATAGGTCTTTGCCAGAGCTCCAAACATCTGCTGAGGTGATTTACAGGTGGAAATATTGGGGAGAATTTCAGGGTAGAAATATTCTGCAAATTTTATCCATCCCGGTGAACAGCTGGTATATTGGGGAAGAGCTACTTCTTTACCATGCACAAGAGCGTCTTCCAATCTTTTCAGTAATTCGGTTCCTTCCTCAATAATGGTCAGGTCAGCAGTGAAGTTTGTATCAAATACGGCATCAAAACCGATCTCCCGTAGGGCAGAAACCATTTTACCGGTAACAAGGGTTCCCGGGGTTAAACCGAAACATTCTCCTAAGGCGGCTCGAATAGCCGGAGCTGTCTGGACAACCACATGCTTAGTTGGGTCATCAACAGCCTCCCAAACTTTATCAATATGAGTAACCTCAGTAATTGCTCCTGTTGGACATACTGCAGCACATTGTCCGCATTGCACGCAGGCAACTGTTGACATAGGTCTGGAAAAAGCCGGCCCGATTACCGTATCATATCCCCGGAACTGAGCACTGATTGCTCCTACATTCTGGACTTCACGGCATATAGAGACACATCTTCGACATTTGATACATTTCCCAGGATCTCTGGATAGAGCAGGTGTAGAAGAATCAATTTTCAAAACAGGTGATTCACCGGTAAAAGTTATATCACGAATTCCTAGGTTCTGTGCGAGAGTCAGCAGTTCACAATCAATACTTCTCACACAAGTTTGACATTCACCAACATGTTCACTCAACATAAGTTCAACAACAGTTTTTCTTGCTTCACGTACACGTTTGGAGTTAGTCTTAATAACGAGTCCTTCGCGAACCGGAGTAGAGCAGGAAGCCGCGAGAGCAATTGCTCCCTCAATTTCTACGACACAGGCTCTGCAGGCTGCTTGTGGTGCTGTCCCTTCCAAAAAGCAGAGGGTTGGTATGGTTATACCGGCATCTCTTGCTGCAGAAAGAATTGTGATACTTGATTCGACTGTTAATTTTTGATCATTAATTGTTATATTAACCATGTACAGCCTCCTTTTCCTTTTTCTCCATTCGGATTGTTTTTCCATAATCACATCTGAGGCAGCGATGAGCCTGCCTTTGGGCTACCGGTTCGCTCCAGGCCTGTTCAACTTCTTCGAAGTTGCAGCGTCGTCTCTCTATTGATATTGAGCGGACTTTGTCACGACCACTCATGATCGGATCAGCATCAGGATCAAAATCAGTTTTAATCTCTTTTTCAAATCTCCAGAAAGCATGATCTTCGCCGGTTAATGCCAAATCCATCCCTACAGCGGCTTTTTCCCCTGCAGCAATAGCTTCAACAACAGATGACGGTCCATCGACACAATCTCCACCGGCAAAAATATCAGAAACAGATGATTTACCCGTAACAGGATCAACAGAGATGAATCTTTTTTTATTTAAATCTACAATATCGGCACCTAATATATCTTTACTATTAAGCCGCTGTCCTATAGCAATTATTACCTGATCTGCAGTAATAGTAAATTTTTCACTCTCGGCAGCTGTTGGTCTTCTTCTTCCGGAAGCATCAAAAACACCCAGTTTCATCGGCAGGCAGGAGACACCTGCAGCTTTCCCGTTGGAATCGCTGATAATCTCGACAGGCTGGGTGAGGCATGAGATTTTTACGCCTTCGTGTATTGCTTCTTCAACCTCTTCGGCATAAGCGGGCATTTCATCCTGGCTTCTTCGGTAAACAATTCGTACTTCATCGGCACCTAACCGTAAAGCAGTTCTAGCTGCATCGATTGCAGCATTTCCGCCGCCGATAACGACAACCTTCTGCCCTGCCTGTACAGATCCGCGAATATTGTAGCGCTGCAGAAATGGTACTGCCTGAACAACACCTTCCAGCTCTTCGCCGGGCAGTCCCATAGAGAGAGAATCAGGTGCACCAATACCCAGGAAGAACATCTCATAACCTTCTTCCCTCAATGATTGGATAGTAAAGTCTTTTCCCAAAGCTTTTTCACTAATGATATCCACACCCATTTGTTCAATCATTCTTATTTCCCGTGCAACGGTTTCCCGGGGAAGTCTGTATGATGGAATAGTCTGAACCAGCATTCCGCCAGGTCTTACTGAGGCATCAAAAATAGTTGGTTTGTAGCCGAGACGGGCAAGAAAATAGGCACAGGAAAGGCCGGCTGGTCCTGCACCGATTATGGCGATCTTTTTCGTAGCATTAGCATCATTTTCGAGGATTTCCGGAACCTGAATGGTTATCTCCTGATCAACCAGAAATCGTTTAACTCCTCGAACCGATACAGATTCATCCAGACCTGTTCGTCGGCATTTGTCTTCACACGTATGGAAACAAACTCTTGCACATACTGCTGCAAAAGGATTTCGTTCACGATGCAGTTTCAACGCTTCGGCATATCGTCCCTCACCAGTGAGAGATACGAAACCGGGAATATCAACACGTGCAGGACAGGCGCTCTGGCAGGATGCCCGGACAAGACCGGCACATACACCGGCTTCGCAGTGCTTATCACGGATATGAGCCTCATATTCATGTCTGAAGTGTCTAATTGTTGATAAAACCGGATTTGGAGCAGTCTGTCCCAGACCGCATAATGCGGTATCCTTGATCTGATGCGCTAATTTTTCCAGAGATTCAATATCACCCTGAACACCCTCGCCATTACAAATACGGGTGAGGATTTCAAGCATTCTTTTTGTTCCTACACGACAGGGTACACATTTTCCACAGGATTCATCCTGCACAAATTCAAGAAAGTATCTGGCTACATCTACCATGCAGGTAGTATCATCCATTACAATCAGTCCACCGGAACCGATAATGGCACCCAACTCTTTCAGCGGTTCATAATCAAGTGGAACACTAAGGTGCTGTAGAGGGATACATCCGCCTGACGGACCGCCGATTTGCGCAGCCTTGAACGGTCTGTTATTTATAATTCCACCGCCAACATCAAATATGAGATCACCGAGCGGAGTGCCTAAAGGAACTTCTACAAGACCGGTATTTGCGACTGCACCGGCTAATGCAAATACTTTTGTTCCCTTACTCTCCGGAGTCCCGAATGATGAGTACCATTCAGCCCCCTTGCGAATTATTGCCGGAATATTTGCGTACGTTTCAACATTATTGAGTAGAGAGGGTTTTCCCCATAATCCTTTTTGTGCGGGGAAAGGGGGTCTGGTTCTGGGTTCTCCCCGTTTTCCTTCAATTGAATTTATGAGAGCGGTCTCTTCCCCGCAGACAAATGCCCCGGATCCCATTCGTATTTCAAGATCGAAAGAGAAATCAGTTCCCAGAATAGAATCACCCATTAATCCTGCACTTTTAGTATGCTCAATAGCTTTCGATAGTCTGGCTACAGCTAATGGATATTCAGCTCTCACATAGACATACCCAATTGAGGCACCAACCGTTCGGGCCGCTATAGCCATTCCTTCGATTAAGGTGTGAGGATCACCTTCAAGAACACTTCTATCCATATATGCACCAGGATCTCCCTCATCAGCATTGCATAATACATACTTTTGCTTTTCTGAATCTTCACACTTGGCATCCATGGTAAATTTCCATTTCAGCCAGGTAGGGAAGCCTGCACCGCCGCGTCCTCGTAATCCTGATATTTTTAATTGATCTATTACATCAATACTATTATCTTCAAGAATTTTAACCAGACCCTTATATGCGCCATGGGCAATTGCATCCTCAATATTGAGCGGGTCAACAATTCCGCAGTTTTGTAGTACTATTTTATTTTGCGGTTTAAAGAATGCCGATTCCTCAATCTTTTCTGCTGGTTTTCCACCCTCTGCATCCCTAAAGATGTTTTGTTGAAATGGTCTTTCATCAATAAAATGCGAAGAGATTAAATCCTTGATTATTGCTGGTGTAACACCTTCATATACCGTGTTTAAGGGGTTGCATGAAATTACCGGCCCTTTTGAGCAGGGGCCAAGACACCCGGTGCACTTAACAGGTATGTCCAGGTTAAGTTCCCTCAACACTGTTTGTATTTCAGAAACTATATTCAGTGAACCTGAGGCAATACACCCTCCACCGGTACAAACAAGTATATGGGGTTCGTGAATGGCTGCTTCGTTCGCTGCTGCCAATTTAATAGATGCTTCCTTAAATGCTGTTGTTGAATTGTATAGTTGATTCATGCTTTTTCCCCCTTGGTTACCGTAGAATCCTGCTGGTATTGGGATAAGATATCTTTTATTTTTGCAGGTTTTACCCGTTGATGCACATCCTCGTTTACCATAACAACCGGTGCCAGACCGCAGGCTCCAAAACATCTACCGATTTCGAGTGAATAGAGTCTATCTTTGGTAGTTTCTCCCACTCGAATTCCCAGTACACGTGTAAGAGCTTCCAGTACTTCGTTCCCGCCTCGTACATAACAAGCTGTACCCAGACAGACACGAATTACATATTTTCCTCGTGGATGTGTTGAAAAGAATGAATAAAATGTGACAACCCCGGTAACTTCACTAAAAGGAACTCTCATTTTTTTGCTGATATGCTGCAGTGCGTTTTCCGGTAAATATCCAACAAGATTCTGGATTGACTGCAGAACGGGGATCAGGGCTCCCTTTTGGCCTTTATAGGATGTGATGATGTCATCGATTACCTGAAAAAGTGATTCTTCAGAATGTTCAAGATGTTCACGTTCTTTTTGTAAATTTTCTGTTTTTTGTGCAGTAAGTACAGACATGTAAACGCTCCTTTTGGTTTACTACGGAGAAACATACCTGAGAATTAACACAAACCGGGTGAAAAGCATGATGGAGTACTTGTTGAAAAACAAAAAAGAGCAGCTTTTTGCTGTTTCTTTCCAGATGGTGTAATAGATATATTTCTACCTATAAAAATATATAGATAAATTAATATAGATAATAATAACACTATTACTAATTTTGTCAACATATAGAATGTAAATTTAAATGCTTTTAAAATAAGTTTTCAATATTCGTAGTTTTGAGATATCGTTCAATAATATATTTTAAATGAAAATATAAAAATAAGAATAGGGGTACATATAAAAAAACCGGGACAATACTGCCCCGGCTGATCTCTACTATAATATATGCGTTAGGAATTTTTTTGTTCTTTCTTCCTTAGGGTCGCTAAACAGTATGTTTGGAGGTCCTGTTTCAATTATTTCACCGCCGTCCATAAATACCACCATATCAGCAGCAGCACGTGCAAATCCCATCTCATGTGATACAACGAGCATGGTCATGCCGTCTTTTGCAAGATCAAGCATAACATCCAGAACTTCTTTAATCATTTCCGGATCAAGCGCACTGGTTGGTTCATCAAACAGCATTACTTTTGGTTCCATGGCAAGCGCCCGCGCAATGGCAACTCTTTGCTGCTGACCGCCGGAAAGTTGAGAGGGATACGCTTGTTCTTTATCTTCCAGACCAACCTTCTTAAGTAATTGTCTGGCTTGCTTCTCTGCAGCCTCTTTCTTGACTTTCTTTACTGTTCTGGGGCCCAATGTTATATTCTCAATGACCCGCAAGTGAGCAAACAGGTTGAAGCTTTGAAAGACCATTCCAGCTTCTTCACGTATCTTTCTAATATCAATAGTAGGTGATGTGACTTCATCATCATCAATCCAAATCCTACCGGATGTTGCGACTTCAAGTCTGTTTACACTTCTTAACAGTGTACTTTTCCCACTTCCTGAAGGACCAATAATCAATACAACTTCACCTATTTTTACATTGAGTGTTGCGTTTTTTACTGCCTGAATTGAGGAACTGAACGATTTACTCAGATTCTCAATACGAATTCTATAATCACTCATTCTTGAACCTCTCTTCCATCATGGCAACTATTCGTGAGAGTACCAGGGTGATTATGAGATAGATGAGAGCAACTATCAGCATTGTTTCCAGGGAGAGAAATGTTCGTGAAATATATTCTCTTCCTCTACGAAGTATATCGCGTAATGCAATAACTGATACCAGTGATGAATCTTTAAGCATAGCTATAAATTCATTTCCGATTGCCGGTAATATTATTTTCATTGTTTGCGGCAGGATTACCTTTCGTAAAGCCTGACCACGTGAAAGCCCTAGTGCTATAGCCGCTTCCATTTGTCCTTTCGGAACAGCCTGAATACCAGCTCTGAATATTTCACCCATATAAGCCCCATAACAAATAGATAAGGCTATTATGGCTGCAATAATCCCTTCAACCTGAAAAAATCTGCCTAGTGCGTAGTAGATAAAGATAAGCTGCACCAGAAGTGGTATTCCACGGATAAGTTCAACATAGACACCTGCAAGCAGGTTCCAGATTCGGGTTTGAGAGACTTGTCCAAGCCCACACAGTAATCCAAGTACCAGAGATCCCAGAATTGCAAATACGGTAACCTGAAAAGTAACGGGAACTCCTTTCAGGGTAACAAAGAATATTTCCCGAAATGGAGCAGGATTGAAAATGGTAAGTATGATTAAAAGCAAGGCTGCAAGGAGAAAAGTAATACGCCAGGAGTTGAAAATCCTGGCGTTACTTCTATTTGGGATTAGTGCCCCATCGGTAACTGCAACAGGGTCGGAATCCGAACCTTTGGTTGAGCCAAAGGTTTTGGCTGCTGCGATGGGGGTTTTATCTTTTTTATCCTGCTTTGTCTTCGCTACCGAAGCCATTTACTAATTAACTCATCGAGTTTACCTGATGCTTTAATTGCAGCAAGGCTATCGTTAAGCAGTTTAAGTAGATCAGCATCATCTTTCTGTACAGCAATTCCGAAGAATTCATCAGTGAAAGGTTCGCCAGTTATCATAAGTTTGCCGCTATATGCTTCATTGGTGAGTACAAAATCTGAAGCAACGATAGAATCACAAACAACTCCATCAACCTGACCATTCATAAGGTCTTCAACTGCAAATCCAACTTCATCATAAGCTCTTCTTTCAACCTCAGGAAAAGCATCAAGAGCAAAGTCTCCGGTTGTACCGTTCTGTACACCAACTTTCATTCCTGCCATATCTCCAAGACCAGTAATACCAGTTAAAGACTGTTTTACGATCAGGATTTGACCTGCATTGATGTAGGAATCTGTAAATGCCATTTCTGCCTGTCTCTCTGCAGTTATAGTAACTGAGGAACAAACTGCATCGTATGCACCGTTTTTAAGACCTGCAAAAATACCATCCCAGGCAGTGTTTCTAATATCAACTTCAAATCCGCCCTCTTCGGCAAGTGCATGAAGCATGTCGATATCAAAACCTACCAAATCTCCTTTTACATCAATAAATTCCATTGGCGGCCAGGTGGCATCTGTGGCAATAATAATTGTGTTTGAATCCTCTTGTGCTGCAGCAAATAGTGATGTTGCTGCAAGAACAAGGATCAAAGATACTACGAGTAATTTTTTCATGATAAGCTCCTTTTAAGACTTTATGTTTTTGTAAGAAAAGTAATTTTACATGAAGATACGGTAACAAGTCAATTTAAAATGCATAATTATACAGTGATTTCTTGTTTAAATACGTTTAAACAAGGGGTCTGCATAGATTTAAAACAAATATACTGCTAAAGATATACAGCAACCAGTGCACCGGAAGTACAACCGAGAAGGATTCCAGCAAATACCTGCGGGTAGGTATGTCCGAGAAGAGTTCTTAAGTCTTCAGGTTTAAAGCCGTGTTCAAAACTCTCTGATAAAATTCTACTCCACTCATTTAAAACTTCCGCATGTCTGCCTGCAGCTCGTCTTATGCCTACAGCATCAGAAACAACAACCAGTGAGAGAACCAGAGTTACTGCAAATAGAGTACTTCCTGCACCATGCAGAATTCCCACACAGGTAGAAATTGCTGATACGGTGGCGCTGTGCGAGGAGGGCATACCCCCCGTGCTTAATCCGCTTTTTACATCAATTTCTTTTGTAAGCAGTAAATTAATTATTACTTTGAAAAACTGCGCAGCTACAAAAGCAATAAAAGCAGCAATAAAAGTTTTATTTGTGAGTAGTTCATTCATAGCGCAAATTATAGGGATAACTGCTGTGCGTGTAAAGTTAGAATGACAGAGGGGAATATCAATTCAATCTTGTCATAAGAACAAAGATTGCACTATAATCAGGTGCCATTATTAGGTGCAGTTAAAAATAATGAAGACTATAGAAATTAGATCGCACTTTTAAATATAAACAGGAAGGTAATAATTATGGGAATGAATATAACCCGGAAAATTTTATCCGCGCATTTGGTCGAGGGAACCATAGGGAAGGGTAATGAAATTGGAATTCGTATAGATCAGACATTAACCCAGGATGCAACCGGCACTATGGCTTATCTGCAGTTTGAAGCAATGGGAATTGACAGAAGAAAAAATGAGCTGGCAGTTAGCTATATTGATCACAACACCGTTCAGGTTGGATTTGAGAATGCTGATGATCATCAGTATCTTCAGAGCACTGCTGCGAAATATGGTGCTGTTTTTTCCCGGCCGGGAAACGGCATTTGCCATCAGCTTCATCTTGAACGATTCGGGAAGCCTGGAAAAACTCTTCTGGGATCCGATTCACATACTCCTACCGGAGGTGGAATAGGTATGATGGCGATGGGAGCCGGTGGTATTGATGTTGCTGTTGCCATGGGCGGAGGTTCTTTTTATATGACCTCCCCCAAAGTAGTAAATATCTATCTCGAGGGCGAACTCAGACCCTGGGTATCAGCTAAAGATGTAATTCTCTATGTGCTTAAACAATTCGGCACAAAAGGTAATGTCGGAACAGTTTTCGAATACAGCGGTCCGGGACTTGCCTCATTACAGGTGCCTGATAGGGCAACTATCACCAATATGGGTGCTGAGTGCGGTGTAACCACATCCCTTTTTCCCAGTGATGAAAATACCCGGAAATTTCTGGAGGCCCAGGGACGTGAAGCTGACTGGACACAGCTTCTAGCTGATGATGATGCACAGTATGATGATCAGCTATGTATTAATCTCTCTGAACTTATTCCGTTAACAGCAGAACCTCATTCTCCCGGCAATATTGCAGAAATAACGTCATTAGCGGGAAAGAGCGTTGATCAGGTGCTCATCGGTTCATGTACAAACTCCTCTTACCGTGATTTGCGGACAGCAGCTGAGATACTTGATGGAAAAACGGTTTATCCCGGAGTAAGCCTGGGTGTTGCACCCGGTTCACGTGAAGTGATGCTTATGCTTGCTAAAGAGGGATATCTGGAGAAACTAATTGCGGCAGGAGCAAGAATACTGGAAAGTGCCTGCGGTTTTTGCATTGGAAATCACATGTCCCCGGGTACTGATGCCGTATCTCTCAGAACCTCAAATAGAAATTTTGAGGGGCGCTCCGGAACCAAATCTGCCCAAGTATATCTGGTAAGTCCTGAAGTTGCGGCATTAGCTGCTATTAAAGGAGAGTTTGTAGATCCGATGCAGCTCTCCTCTGAAGACTATCCAAAAGTGGATATGCCCGAATCATTTATTATTGATGATTCGATGTTTATTTTTCCCCCTGATGATGGGGCTGATGTTGAAATAATTCGTGGTCCTAATATTGGTGCACCACCGTTAAATACTCCAATACAGGGTGATCTGAATGGTGTTGCTTCAATTAAAGTGGGGGATAAGATTACTACGGATCATATTATGCCTGCTGGAAGTAGGTTGAAGTACCGTTCGAATGTTCCGGCATATTCACAATATGTTTTTGAACCTGTTGATCCGGATTTTCCGGCTAGAGCCGCTGTAAGCAGAGATGCCGGTAAACATAATATTATTATTGCCGGAAGTTCTTATGGACAGGGTTCAAGTCGTGAACACGCCGCTTTGTGTCCAATGTATCTGGGCGTTAAAGCTGTTGTTGCAGTTTCTATTGAAAGAATTCATACAGCAAACCTTTTTAACTTCGGTATTATCCCCTTTATTTTTGCAAATCCTGAAGATTATGCCTCAATTGAAGAAGGGGATCTATTAACGATTGCAAATGTCTCCGATGCGATAGAATATTCGGCAGATACCGGTAAACCGATAAAAATGCTGAATGAGACAAAGAATAAAGAAATACTGCTTTTGGCAGATTTTACTTCCCGTCAAAGAGGTATTTTGCAGGCAGGTGGATTACTTGCATATACCACGAAACTTTCAAAAAACTAAGCTAGTATATTTTTTATTACATATTTTTTACAATTTCCTTTCCAAAGGCAGAACAGGAGACTTGTT
Source organism: uncultured Spirochaetales bacterium (assembly GCA_964567895.1). Taxonomy (GTDB): domain Bacteria; phylum Spirochaetota; class Spirochaetia; order JABMQR01; family JABMQR01; genus JABMQR01. The sequence continues at coordinate 11,579 of CAZMOX010000035.1, forward strand.
TGGCACCATCCATAAGTCGGGCAAAATCATAGGTAACGGTTTTACTATCTATAGCACCCTTGATCCCTTTGATAAGCAGATCTGCAGCTTCATCCCAGCCGAGATATCTGAACATCATTTCACCGGACAGTATAACTGATGAAGGATTAACTTTGTCCAGTCCGGCATATTTTGGGGCTGTACCATGAGTGGCTTCAAAAAGTCCAATGCCTGTTACGTAGTTAATATTCCCACCAGGAGCAATACCGATACCGCCTACCTGTGCAGCAAGTGCATCTGATACGTAATCACCATTAAGATTTAATGTTGCTACCACATCGTATTCGGCAGGTCTTGTAAGAATCTGCTGAAGAAAAGCATCTGCAATAACATCTTTTATGATGATTTCCTTTCCATTTTCCAGTTCAATTACCTGCCATGGGCCGCCATCAATATCTTTTGCCCCGAATTCATCCTTAGCCAGCTGGTATCCCCAGTCTCTAAAGCTTCCTTCGGTATATTTCATAATATTACCCTTATGAACAAGAGTTACACTTTTTCTCTCATTATCAATGGCATATTGGATAGCTGCACGAACTAACCTGTTTGTTCCATCTCTACTTACCGGTTTTATTCCTAATCCTGTAGTTTCCGGAAAACGGATTTTACTAAATTTTTCAGGAAAATTTTCACGTAAAAAGCTAAGCAATGCTATTGTTTCATCATCACCTTGGCGAAATTCTATACCTGCATAAATATCTTCAGTATTTTCTCTGAAAATAACCATATTAATTTTTTCCGGTGATTTAACAGGACTGGGGACTCCTTTAAAGTAGGTTACTGGTCTCAGGCAGACGTAGAGATCAAGTTTTTGTCGTAATGCAACATTTATTGATCGGATGCCACCGCCAATGGGGGTTGTAAGCGGACCTTTAATTCCCACATGATATTCACGAAAAGCTTCAACAGTCTCGTTAGGAAGCCAGTTGCCAGTAAGGTTGGATGCTTTTTCCCCGGCAAGAACCTCTTTCCATTGGATGGCACGTTTTCCATGATACGCTTTCTCAACTGCCATATCCATGACATATTGTGATGCTTTCCAGATATCCGGTCCCGTTCCATCCCCTTCGATATAGGGGATAACAGGTTTATTTGGTACCTGTAGAATTCCGTTTGTAATAGTAATTTTCTCTGACATATTTGTAGAGCCTCCTCACATTGTGTGTTTATCTTAAAAGTTTGCTTTGCAAACTTTATATTCTTTCCTCAATCGGTAAGACTTTTTTGGTTTGCGGTCCGGTATAAATCTGTCTCGGCCGTCCAATTTTTTCATAAGGGTCATGATTCCATTCAAGATAATGGGCTATCCAGCCGGGCAGTCTTCCCAATGCGAACATAACGGTATACATATTTGTCGGTATTCCCATAGCCCGGAATATGATTCCGGTGTAGAAATCTACATTCGGGTAGAGATTCCGCTCAATAAAGTAGGGATCACTTAAGGCAATCTCTTCCAACTGCTCTGCCAACTCCAGAAGAGGATCTGATGTTCCCAGATCTGCTAAAACTTCATCGCACATTTTTCGGGCAATTTTGGCTCGTGGATCGTATGTTTTATACACGCGATGTCCAAATCCCATGAGTTTAAATGGATCCTCTTTATCTTTTGCCCGCTCTACAATTTTTGTAAGACTTTCGCCGCTTTCCAGGATTTGCTCGAGCATTTCGATAACAGCCTGATTTGCTCCTCCGTGTTTTGGTCCCCACAAAGCACAAATAGCGGCAGAGACTGCAGCATATAAATTTGATTCAGAACTGCCTATTAAGCGTACAGCGGTGGTTGAACAGTTTTGTTCGTGATCTGCATGCAGAATAAGTAGTTTATTCAATGCTTTTGTATGTATAGGATTTGGGACATACTCTTTAACCGGAGAGCTGAACATCATATTAAGGAAATTTTCACAATAACTGTATTTTGAACTTGGGGTTACAAATTCCATTCCGGCTATTTTTCGATAGGTAAAGGCTGCTATTGTACGCATTTTTGAGAGCAATCGGGTTACATTTAAATCCATCTGTTTTTCAGGATCTTCTGACAGGTCAATTTCAGGATAAAATGGCTGCAGAGAGACTACCATAGCGGCGAGTATAGACATAGGGTGAGCATTATCAGGGTAATTCCTGAAAAAAATTCTCATTTGCGGATGGATGAGTGAATTATCATTTAACAAATCTGCATATTTTCTTCGTTCTTTTACTGTAGGTAGGTATCCATGTACCAGCAGGTATGCAACTTCAACAAAGTCGCAGTTTTCTACAAGATCTTCAATAGGATATCCCCTATATTGGAGAAGACCTTTTTCCCCATCAAGATAGGTTATTGAGCTGCGGCAGGATCCGGTATTGGCGAATCCGGGATCATAGGTAATATAGCCTGTCTCTTTTCTTAAACTGGTGATGTTGAGAGATTTTCCTCCCATGTTATCAACTATGACAGGAACGTCACATAATTTTTCTCCGTCAATTATTATTTCTGCTTTACTCATTACCGAAACCTCCAATATTCAGGACTGAATCACCAGCAAGATTATCCAGAGCAAGAATGAAAGGCTTGCGTTCCTGATTCTTGCTTAGTTGCCGCGATTATAGCCTGAAATTGATAAAATTTCTATAGGAAGAGACAATTTCAAAAAGTCGAACTAAATCATTGTTTTGGCCCAAGCTATAGTTATGTGAATTGCATATTGTATATTTTTTAGCCGAAGGAGTTGACAAATGTTTTGTTAAGTTTTATATATGAATATATGAACATATATAACAGTATAGAAGATGAGAATATTGATGATATTATTCCAGTAGAAGAAGAGTTAACTGATCTTGCCGAATTTTTTAAGATTTTCGGAGATAAAACACGGTTGCACATACTTTTTCTTCTTTTTAGTAGACCTGAGACTGGCGTAAACGAACTTTCGGAAGCGATGAAAATGCATCAGACCGCAATAAGCCATCAATTAAAAATACTTCGGCATCTACGGCTGGTTACGTACAGAAAAGAGGGGAGAAATGTTTTTTACAGCCTCAATGATCATCATATAAAAGATATACTTAATATTGGAATGCAGCACGTTCAGGAGACACAAAAATGAGTATAGTATCGGGAATCGCAGCAGAAATATTTCATCTGTTTCTGGATATGACACCTTATCTGGTCTTAGGTATGTTTATGGCGGGATTACTGCATATTACCATAAATCAGAAATTCATTGCCGGACATATTGGTTCATATACGCTCTGGTCGGTGGTGAAATCTGCGCTGTTTGGAGTTCCCTTGCCGCTTTGTTCCTGTGGAGTTGTTCCCACGGCTGTCTATTTGAAAGATTCCGGAGCATCAAGGCCGGCAGTGATAGCGTTTCTCATCTCAACCCCGCAAACCGGTGTTGACAGTATTATAGCAGCATACGGGTTATTAGGGCCTGCAATGGCAATTATACGCCCTATTGCAGCACTGTTTACCGGTGTCTTGGGTGGAGCGGTATCATTACAGATTCAGAAAAAGGATGATGCCTTCAAAACTGAAATAGTTTCAGAAACTACAAGTGAAGCGGGTGATCATGATTGTGGATGCTCATTAGAAAACTGCAGTTCAAATCAACCAACTGCTGCATCTGCAGTAGATACAAGCTTAATGGGAAAAATAAAGGAAAAAATTGCATCTCTGTTTTCCTATGGATTTCTTGAGTTTACTAATGATATTGCCATTCCATTTTTAGTGGGACTTTTTATAGCAGGAGTTCTCTCTTTTAGTATTCCCGATGATTTTTTTGCTGGTACACTGGCAGGCAGCGGAATTGTCGGGATGTTGATTATGATTGCAGTGGGAATTCCGTTTTACATCTGTTCAACTTCCAGTATTCCCATTGCGGTAGCACTGATTTTAAAGGGTGTATCACCTGGAGTTGCTTTTGTCTTTCTTATGGCAGGACCAGCGACCAATGCTGCAACGCTAGGTATTCTCAAAAAGCAATTTGGTTCATTAACTACGATGATCTATCTTGGTTCCATAACTGTTGGCTCAATTATTTTTGGATATATAATTGATATGTTGACAGAAGTTGCCGGAATAAATTTCTTTAAACCCTCCTTACTCAGTAGTGCGGACGGCAGTTTAGGTGCTGATATTGCCGGAGTACTTCAGTTGGTTGTTTCTGCTGGTTTCTTACTACTATTACTCTACTCTTTACTGACACCCTCTACATGTGACCGCCAGATATAGGGAGACTTTCTTCTTAATACCAGATTATGCGCCTTTAGTCTGATACCATTGATGTTTATAAAACCCTTACAGTCAATTGCATTATATCCGCCGACAATCTCCATGCTGGAAAGATCCTGATCGTATAATGAAGTAGGTGAAGTTCTGCCTGCCGGCATGATATTACCTTTGTACAGTACGAGTTTAATCTTGCCGGTAATATCCTCTTGGCTTTTATTAAAGGCACTCATAAGGAAATCCATCTCAGGAGAGAACCAGAGCCCATTATAAATAAGTTCAGAAAATTTTGGGATAAGCATATCACGTAGATGCATTACCTCTTTATCCATTGCAATCCCTTCCAGGTCTCTATGTGCAAACCAGAGAATTGTTCCTCCCGGTGTCTCATAGATACCGCGGGATTTAACTCCCACATATCTATTTTCAACCAAATCAACACGGCCGATGGCATTTTCAGCACCAACTTTATTTAAATATTTAAGCATTTCCAGTGGATCGGTTTCAGTTTCGCCAGTCTGTTCATTCTTCACCTGTACCGGAATACCATCAACAAAATCGATAGAAATTTCTGTCTCTGTATCGGAAGCATCCTGAGGAGAAGTGGTATGGGAAAAAACTTCAGCCGGGCATCGCAGGGCTGGATCCTCGAGAATACCTGCTTCATGGCTAATGTGCAGAATGTTTTCATCTTCACTATAAGGCTTTTTAGTTGAGGCCTTAATGGGAATATTATATGTATGGGCATACGCAATTAAATCTGATCTTCCCTTAAACTGTTCAAGGAACTCTTCCTCTTTCCAGGGTGCTACAATTTTTACATCAGGCATCAGCGCATAGTATGCAAATTCAAAACGAACCTGATCATTTCCTTTCCCGGTGGCTCCGTGAGAGACATACTTTGTGCCCTCTTTCATCGCAATCTCAATATGTCTTTTGGCGATAATCGGCCTTGCAATGGAGGTTCCAAGAAGATAAGTTCCTTCATACACAGCATTTGCCTGCATTGCAGGGAAAATATAATCGGTTACCAGTTCTTCTTTTAAATCCTCTATATATACTTTTGAAGCACCTGTGGCATAAGCTTTCTTCTCGATTTCAGCAAAATCTTCATCCTGACCGACATCTGCCACATAGGCAATAACGTCAAATCCTTTATTATCCAGCCATTTTAATATGACTGATGTATCAAGCCCGCCGCTATAGGCAAGAACTATTTTTTCTTTTTTCATGATCGATCCTTTATGGTACTGGTCTGCCGCTGTTGTATGAATTTCAGCGTTAGTGATTTATTGCATAATTATCAAAATTAATCAATAAATATATGTATAAATATACAAAAAAAACATATAAAGGTTGATATATGCAATATTTATACAAGTATTATCAATAAAAAATAAATATTTTCAGAAATTATAATCAAATAAGACGATTAGTAAGACGATTAGTAGTAATAAATCTTGACAGAACAAGATATTTAGACGATTATAAAAATATCGAAATATACGGCAATTGTACAAAAGTGTGGAGGAACCATGATAGATATAGCAGGTGTATCAAAATCTTATGCAAAAGGAACAGTTAAGGCGGTTAACAACTTAACATTAAAGATACCGGAAGGGGAAATCTTTGGTTTCCTTGGGCCGAACGGGGCAGGGAAGTCAACTACTATTAAAATGCTGATAGGTCTTCTCCAACAGGATGAAGGAACTATTATCATGAATGGGATAAACACTCTTGAAGATATAACTTCCGTAAAAAAAATTATTGGATATGTTCCTGATGAACCCATTTTTTATGACAAAATGACCGGAACCGGGTATATGAATTTTATTGCTGATGTGTATGGTGTCCCCATAGATATCAGAAGGAAAAGAATTTCAGAGCTAAGTGAAGAGTTCTTATTAACAGATTCTATTGATTCTGTTATCTCCTCCTACTCACATGGAATGAAGCAAAAGCTTGGGGTAATTTCAGCTTTGCTGCACGAACCGGAAATTTTTATTCTTGATGAACCCATGGTTGGACTTGATCCCAAAGCCTCTTTTATCCTGAAAGAAAAAATGAAAGAATTGTGCGATGCAGGAAAAACAGTCTTCTTTTCAACACATGTAATGGATGTAGCTGAAAGATTGTGCGATACGGTTGGAATTATTAGTAAGGGTAAACTTATTGCCTGTGCCCCATTTACCGAATTAAGAAAAAACTCGGGTGAATCCAGTTCCACACTGGAAAATATTTTTCTGGAGCTGACAGATGAAACAGATAATACTACTGTGTAGAGCCTATATTGAGGGTGTCTCAGTATTCTCCAAGGGTAGAAGGGAACAGATGCGTTCCGGACAGCAGAAATGGATTATACCTATTGCCGCAATTGGTTTAGGGATAGCGTTTCTCTCATTCGGGTCACTCTTAGTATTAAACTATAGGAGTGTATACCAACTTGGTGCCGCCTTTGGGCATCCGGATTTTCTTATCTATATGGTGATGATGCTCAGCTGGATTATGATTCTTGTTCTCTCCTTTACCTCAGCTATATCAATACTTTATAAATCTTCAGACAGCACCCTGTTAATGACATTGCCGGTAAAGACAACGGCAATTGTCTGGTCAAAAATAATAATGCTCTATGCAACGATGCTGCCGTTAAACCTTTTCCTTGTATTGCCCGGATTAATTGTATTTGGGATACACTATGGGTTTACGGTAAATCTACTGATAAGCGCTCCTTTTTTACTCTTTGCAGGACCCATAGTGCCGATTGTAATATCTACAACAGCAGCTTCACTTATTATAAGAACATCCTCCCAGTCTAAACATAAAACAACCTTTGAAGTAATTGGTATGATCATACTTCTCGGATTTATCATTGCATTTCAGACTTTTCTCACAAGATTTTCAACAGAAGCTATAACAGAATCAAGTGCAATATATCAATTTCTTGCCAATCGGATTGACCAATTTTATAGTGATTTCCCTCCATTTGCCTGGGCTGCAGGAAGTATACTATCTGGCGGTTTTATTGATCTTTTAAAATTCATTCTGCTAAGCGGATTTATTGGTGCTGTTCTGGGCTGGGTTACCGGGCGAAAGTATTTAGAGATGTTATATGCTTCACAAGCTTCTTCATCAGCGAGTGTGAAAAAGAGTAAACGGATTGGTGGATTTTCCGGGGTAGGGCAATCAGAAAAGCCCCGCTCAGCTTCTGCTGCTTTGGTTCGAAGAGAGTGGATGATTATAAAATCGAGTTCTGCTTTTCTACTGCAGACTTCAATGGAATTACTTATAATTCCTTTGATGCTTGGGGTGATGTCTCTTACTGGTTCTCTCGGTGATATGAAAGGAGTTCTCGATTTTATCTATTCTGTTGATTATATAGAGCTGATAGTATTTGGGATTCTTCTCTTGTTTTTTCTTGTTTCATCAATATCTGCTACCTCAGTTTCCCGTGAGGGAAAGACTATTGCAATAAGCAGGATAATCCCGTTAGCACCGGGAGTGATGGCCTGGGCGAAAGTGAGATTTCATGTAACCATCGGTTATATTGCTTATCTTGTCTATCTTACCGCTGCCTTTGTATTTTTCAAGCTGGATCCGCTGCATTTACTCTATATGATACCGGGAGGGCTGGTCTGTTTAAGTCTCAGCTCGGTAATAGGACTTATAATCGATTTGAAAAGACCATTACTGACATGGAACCATCCTCAGCAGGCAATGAAGCAGAATTTAAACTTACTTATCTCAATGGGATTAAATGCATTGATGATTGGGGTTCTGGTAGGTATCGGATATCTACTGCTTATAGTTGGTGTCAATTCACTCATTATTGGTTTAATTATTCTTATTGTTGCTTTTGCAGGTTTGGTATTGCTGCGGGGTAGGATGGTGCAGGCAGCAGAGTCTTGTTATGGACCTCAAATTTGAGATATCAAATCAATAATAACTTTATCTGGATTGCTATGGGTTATAACTGGAGATCCTTTTAAGGATTTGTAGAGTAAAATATTGTCCTGATCATAAACGTTTACATGAATGGCATAACTTCTATACTCAATGATATCCTCTCCATCGTATCTTAATGAAAATTTAATAGGATTAACCTGTGGGTTTTTAATAATTTGTTTTGCAATTTCACTAGGCTCATCATCAGCCGCCTGCTCATCTGATAAAATAATTTCCACAACGGTATAGGGTGGGAACAGCGATATGTTTCCTGCTGTTATAGTTCCGGTAATAATGTTTCCTATTGGACGTGATACGGGTGGCAGTGTTGAACAGCCTATTAAAACCAGGCACATCAACAGGAAAATGATTTGAGTATAAATTATATATGTATAAGTTTTTTTCATATCTCAACCTATTGACCGGTACACCCTGTATTTGATTACATTTAGTATACTTATTTTCAGTGATTAGATAAATGAGACAAAATAAGAAATTTGAAATAAATCAATGAAACAAAAAATATAAACGCTCTATTTTGGGATAAATAGTAATAATAAGTTGACAAATGTTCTTATATGCATTAACGATGAAGCTCGTCACGGTTCGGCATTAGGAAAATTCATAGCATAAGAACTATAATACAGACAGTTTCAGAAAAATTGAAATCACACAACATCAGACAGAAAAGAATCACCCAACCATTGATATGATCTATTCCAGCCTTCTTGTTGAGATTCCCACCTTATCAAAAACAACTATCTACAATACCCTGAAACTTTTCGTGGATGCAGGAATTATGCAGCCGATATAACACCGCATATTCATTTTAAATGTATTGAATGCGGCAAATTGACTGATATATTTATTCCTGAACAACAGGATTGGCTCTCTTCCCGTATTCCAGCAGGTTATGATGTGCAGGAGCAGCACTTGTATGCCAGGGGCCGCTGTCCTGAATGCAGGCTCTAAACACTCATTTCTTCGTTAATTAATTCTCATGATTATTTAGTATTCCCAAAATGTCTGAGGGTCTGGTAATATACGTAAATCCCTGTCTGTTAAAAGTTGAAGCAGCTCTCCCAGACCAATCAATTAATATTGGTGTTCTTACACGATTCAGCAATGGAATATCTGTATACCCATCTCCCACAGCTATGACTTGAGAGAGCTCAACACCAATTTCTTTTTGTTCGTTAAGAAGCTTCTCCATGATTACCGGTTTTATCTCTCCATTTTTCACGGTTATATCCATTCTCGAAATCTTATTCTCATTATAGATAAATTTGTTTGCAATAACCTTGGTAAAACAATGAGAGATTCCCAATATCTCCAGAACTTTTATACAGATGTCATAGGTGCCGCAACTGATAATATATTGTTTCCACCCGCGTTCTTTTAGATCATGGTAATGTTCTATCTCAGTTTTCGGTATAGTCTTTGCTATATATTCAGCCGTTTTATCTATAAGAGATTTGTTACATCCTGTAAGAAGCCGGATGTAGTGTTTTTTAAACTGTTTTGAAAAGAGTTGTTTCTGGTCAAGTCTAATGCGGAAAGATGAAGCAGCAGCCTTAAAGAAAGACATTTCAGCACTAGCTATCTTTAGTAGATAGCATTCAGCATCAGACGGATCAATGGGGTACATTGTTCCGTCAAAATCCCAGATTACTACTTTCTTACTGCTGTTCATGCAATATTTATCGCATGATTTT
>CAZMOX010000036.1:0-21403 GCA_964567895.1 uncultured Spirochaetales bacterium
TATGATTTTTTTATAAAAGGAAATGGCGCCCCAATTAATACAAAGGTTGTTGAGGGCGATATTTTGTACATTCCTTCTATTGGAAAAACGGCGGCTGTTATAGGAGATGTAAAACGATCCGGAATATATGAGTTGCGGGAAGATGAAACAATATCAGATCTCATCAATTTTGCCGGAGGATCAGGACTGGCAGGTTCTCAACCTGAAATAAAGCTTTTAAGGAGATCCGGACCCGAATCTACTATCCTTGAGGGGGCGGTAGAGGATGAGTCCTTTACTAATGATAAAATCCTGGATGGAGACATACTGATTCTTCAATCAGGAATATCTGCTGTTAATAATATGATTCAAGTTCGTGGACCGGTTCAAAATCCAGGATTATATACCGTAACGGCAGTAACTACTTTAGGTGCTATTCTGCTGAAGGTTGGCATTCTTCCTGGTACTGATACAAAGACAGGAATTATTACCCGAATAGAAACTGACAAACCGGAAGAGAGAATTATATTTAGTCCCTATGATGTACTTATGAATAATATTGAAATTCCACTAAAACCCAATGATGTTATTGAGTTTTTTAAACGGGCCGATCTGTATGCAGAAGCTCCTCTTTTACTAACCGTAAATGGATTGGACTCAATGAATATTCCCTATATTAAAGGAATAACTCTACTGGATGTGCTTAATCAGGCAGAGAATTTACAGAAACCGGAAGAGATGGAAGCAAGAATACTCAGGGATGGGGTAATTGTTGATCATATAATTCTAAGAAATATTCTTATTTTGGGAGATCTTTCTCAGAATGTTATGATGGAAGCTGGAGATAATATAGCATTGGTTCCACTTGAAAAGAGTAATATTATTCAGGGGATACAGGTACTGGGTCAGGTTTCAGAACCTGGAATTTATCAGTTTTCTGATGGATTAACGCTTTTTGATATTCTTACAGAAGCGGGTGGTTATACAGAAAAAGCATACTCAAAAGGTATTACGCTCTATAGAGATTCGGTAAAGAAACAACAGCTTGATCAGGTAAGAATTACCATACAGAGAACGAGAGAAGAACTTATACAGGTAGAGGGTGCTATAGAGTCCCAAAATTTGGCTGAAGATGCGGAGGCTTCACTAAGAATTCAACTTGAGACGCAGAAAGCTCTTCTTGCTATTGCAGAGAAACAGCTTGGTGAATCTTTAGGGAAAATAATCCTGACAATACCGGAGTCTCTGGATGACCTTATGGGAAATTTCGGAAACATAACCCTTCAGGAGGGGGATATTCTTTTTATTCCTGAAAAAGCAGGGACTATTTCTGTGTTTGGAGATATTGATACCGCTGCAGCGCTGCCTTGGGGGCTGAGGAAAACAGTAAAACAGTATTTATTTGATCTTGGCGGGTTAAGGTCTAAAGATTATAAAATTTCAATAATAAAATATAACGGTAAAATTGTGACAGAAGAGAATTTATTTTTTGGCTGGAGCAGCATAGAAAATCAGGTTCTTGAGCAGGGAGATACTATTATTGCCGTTAAAAGAATCGCACTACCAGCAGGAGCTGCTTTTAGTGAGAGTTTCACCAATATAACGGATACTATCTATAAAATTATTTACTCTCTTGATACCATAGGACTGCTGTAGACAATGATCCTGTTTTTAAAACTTCTCACTATTAATCTGAAAGAAGTGTTTGCGTTGCGGCTAATGCATAGATTGCTGCTGTTTCAGCTCTAAGAATATTAGTATTGAGAAAAACCGGGTTTAGACCGGTTTTTCTCATTTTATCGACTTCTTTTTCAGAAAAGCCACCTTCCGGGCCGATAAGTATAGCCAATGGAAGCCGGTTTTCACTCTCTTTGTATGTTAATAAGGTTTCAGTCAGGGTACTGCTGCTAATTATTTCCTGATGAAAAAACAATCCCACATATCCATTTGAAACCATTTCAAGTATTTCATCAAAACTTCGGGGTGTAAAGAGTTTTGTGAGAACCGGAGAACCGCTTTGCTGGAGAGCTTCCTTGATAATTATTTCCCACCGCTGTATTTTCTGTTGAGAAATTTGAGTAGAAGAACCTGCATTGGAAAGGGTATACCTGCTTATTACAGGTATTATCTCCTTTATTCCAATTTCTGTGGACTGCCGGATAATCTGATCCATTTTTTTCCCCTTACAAACACATTGGAAAAGAGAAATAGTTGGAATTTGGGGTTGGAGGTATCTATTTACAGCAGGAGTACAGGTTAGAAGCACAGAATTATTAACAACATCAGAAATCAGCAAATCCCATACATTCCCCTGCCGATCCCTGCCGGGGAAAAGAGAGCCTGTTTGAAGCCGAAGTACACGAGTCAGGTAATGAGAATCTTTACTATCAAGCTGAAACTCTTTTGTCCCCGAAAAAGAGGGGGGAAGGATAAATACACGCATTATTGAATCTGAATAATTACAGATCTTGTTCTCGGGCCATCAAATTCGCATACATAGAGCCCCTGCCACATCCCCAGCTGAAGATGTTGGTTTTCTATGGAAATAGTTGCGCTAAATCCCATCATACTGGATTTAATATGGGCAGCAGAATTACCCTCAATATGGTGATATCTGTTTTCCCAGGGAACCATCTCATTCAGTTCACTAATCATATCCCGGCGTACAGCAGGATCAGCATTTTCATTAATAGTTACTCCGCAGGTAGTGTGGGGAATAAAAACAAGACACATTCCTTCGCTAATACCGGATTCTTTCACAACATCTTTAACTAATCCAGTTATGTCAATAAATTCAGAATGTGCTGAGGTTTTAACAATCAGAGTTTTCATCATAATTTGTACTCCCCTGTTTTTAGATATTCTAATGTCCGTCGAAGAACATTATCATACTCAAGATCGTAGATGGGTGGAAAATCCATGGTGTTTTCAAACTCATTTCTTATAAGTTTTCTTAAAAGTCGTTGATCCAGATCTATTCCATCAGCCTGAAGTTCGGAAATATATTTGTTTACCTCACTGTCGCTGAAGGCGGTCTGGGTTTCCACAAACAGTTTAATATGTTTTTCTTCCTGTAGCTGAACAAAAGAATCAAGTTCAGTCTCAGATAATTCCGGCCCAATATCTTCAATGTCAGGGACAATACCAATTTTGTGAATATTGTGTCCATCCGGAGTTAAATATTGTGCGGAAGTTATCTTGATTTTGTCACCTTCAATGAAATCGTATACATTCTGGATCAGCCCTTTCCCAAAAGTTGTTTCACCAATCAGAATGGCTCTGTCATTATCCCGCAGTGCTCCGGCAAGAATTTCTGAGCTGGAAGCTGTTCCTCCGTTTGTCAGGACAACTAAAGGAAACTCATTTGGAACCTCAGAACCAAAACGGGTTTTGTATTTAGAAGATTTTTCTCCTTCACCGGATTCCGTAATCAGAACAGTTTTTAAGGAGAGAAAAAGATCAGCTATTTGTACCGCAGAATCTACGCTGCCGCCACGATTGTTGCGCAGGTCCATGATAATTCCGCTATAATTCTGTTTATCAAAGAAACTGAGTGCTTCCCGTACTTTTTCCGGGGTAACAGGGGTAAACTCAAGAATCTGGAGATATCCAATATCATTGATAACATCATAACGTACTGTAGGAATTTCGACGATTGTCCTTTCCACACTTATCGTGAAAGAGACGCTTCCTCTGACTACCAGCAGTTTAACAATTGTTCCGGGTTCTCCCCGAAGATTTGCAGCTGCTTCATCTGCGGTATATTCATCAACGGCAACACCATTAATCTCTGCGATAAGATCTCCAGCATGAAGCCCGGCTTTATATGCGGGTGAACCGAGAAAAGGAGCAACGATGGTAACCATATAGGTTTCCGGATCATAATAATCAATATATGAGGGATTTGGTTTGGATATATAAGCACCAATCCCGCCGTACACCCCCTGTGTCAAATCCTGTATATCCTGGGATTCTTCAGCAGTAATATACTCTGAATAAGGATCTCCCAATGCAGAAAACAATCCTTTTGCCATACTGTCATAAACAGCATCGTAATCTATATCGAATAAAAATACTGAATCAATTAAACGATAGAGAGTCTCAAGTTTTCCCATTGTTTCATCAATAGTATCTCCCGCGCCGACAGAATCTGTTGATGAATCTGCAGGGAGCCAGGATGAGGAAAAAAGAGCCGTCTGGGATAGCACAATTAACATTATTAAACTAAGTACAAATATATATTTTCTCATAATTAAATATACTATAATATTATAGTTTTTGACCACAACCCCCGGAAGATAAACAATATTTCAACTATTAACCAGAAGTTTTTGATTTATCTAATTACTACTACTATAGGATGTTACACATTTCAATCAAAAACTTCAGAAGACAATTCCCTAAAATTCGAAGAATTTTAGGGAATTGTCTCATTTACTCCATTGTTTATAAAGAGTATCCTGATCATGATACCCACTAGATGAGGATATTAAATGATATTGTATAGTGATTTTCCCTCCTGGATTACTCCTGAAATAATACCAGGGTTCCCTTTGCGATGGTACGGCCTGATGTACATCATAGCCTTTTCGATAACCTTTATTCTTTTTACCTATCAATTAAAACGGTCAGATGTATCAATGAATCAGGATGATTCTATATCTTTGTTTCTTTGGACAATTCTTGGGTTGCTGGTTGGTTCCCGGGTCTTTGCCACCTTAATATATGATGCGAGCGGGTACTACCTTACCCACCCCTGGTTGATTTTCTGGCCATTCAGAAATGGGAAATTTACCGGACTTCAGGGGATGAGCTATCATGGCGGAGTTCTAGGGGCGGTTGCCGGTAGTTTTCTGTACTGCCGTAAGAAAAAACTCAACTATTTCCAGATTGCAGATATGATTGCCGCGGGAATCCCCCTGGGTTATACATTTGGAAGACTGGGTAATTTTATCAATGGTGAATTGTGGGGGAGAGTGACCACCTCACCATTCGGAATAGTGTTTCCGTATGCACCACGGTTTTCCACACAGATAAGCTGGGTACGGGATATCGCCGAAAAATTGGGAATTTCGCTTGAAAACACAGCTATGGTTAATTTACCCAGACACCCGTCACAATTGTATGAAGCTGCCTTTGAGGGGGTTTTTCTCTGGTTAATTATTTGGTTTTTGTTGAGGAACAGGAAAAGATTTCACGGTTTCATCTTAAGTCTGTATCTAATGGGATACGGAATAGTACGATTTGTAATAGAGTATTTTAGGGAACCTGACAGGGATCTTGGTTTTATTTTTGCCTTGGGTAAAGAATCTGAACCTACCGCATTATTTCTTTCACCCTGGAATTTCTCTATGGGACAACTGTTAACTTTATTGATGGTTATTGGTGGTTTGGTCCTCTTTTTTTTGACAAAAAAAATAAGTGCTAAAAAAGAGACTGAACGAAAGGAACTGAATTACCGTATCCACAAAAGACCTCCAAAAAAGAAAATAAAGAAATCTCGTAAGTAGAGAGACCGGAAAAAGAAGGAGTGAGACGAATTGGCTGATATTGAGGACAAAAAGGGTGTTCTTTGCTACCGTGTTGATGGAGTACTCTACAATAAAAGCTTTTCTCTAAAGGAAAAATCACTCATTCCCCATGGGCATATAATTGTTACTAAAGAGAATGTCCCGTCAGGTAGACTGTTTCATATTCTACTTGAACCTGATAAAAAAGCTGTTTTTGCTATGGAACGCTTTGAAGTCTCCTTTACTATTCATAATCCTATTAAGAAATGTTTTATAAATGGATTCCAAACATGGTCTGAGAGTAGTGAGTGCAGCCCTTGGAGTACACAAAAACAGATGAACCCTATTTTTTCTCACTGGATTAATAAATATCAATTAAAAAAATATAGCGACCAACACTTCATGCCCTATTTAGGAAAACCGGGAGATTTCCTTAGTTACTCCTACGGGTATTTACGACACGCTAATGATACTATTACTCTTGCAGGAACTTTGAGCGAAAAAACCGGTTATACAATTATTAGGAGTCAGATTGAGACAGACGGCAGTATGGCTGATTTAATCGTACTAAAAGAGTGTGCCGGGCAGCAGGTATCTTCTTCAACAGAAATACTCTCTTTTTTTATAGGATTCGGAAAGGAATCGGTTGTTTTTAAGAGTTGGGAGCTCAATTTTGAAGATAAAAGAAAACAGCTTAAACCAGCAACTATTTCCGGATGGACCAGTTGGTACAACCATTACGAGAAAATTAATGAACAAATAATTCTAAGAAATCTCAAATCATTTACAGATAGAGGAGTCCCCATAGATGTTTTTCAGATTGATGACGGTTGGCAGGGAGCTGTTGGTGACTGGTTGAAAATTAATGATAAATTCCCGAATGGTTTAGCACAAATTGCACGGGAAATCAAAAAAGTGGGCTATATTCCCGGATTATGGCTGGCACCGTTTGCTGCTGAAGAATCTTCAGCATTATGCAGGGATCATGCTGACTGGATTTTAAGGGATAAACACGGGTTGGTTCGGGCAGGGTATAATCCATTTAATTGGAGTGGTAATTTTTACGGTTTAAATATTGATCATCCTGAAGTTAGGGAATATCTTCGGATGGTTCTTCGTACAGTCCTGGAAACATGGGGATTTGGGATGGTTAAACTGGATTTCCTCTACGCAGCAGCACTGATCCCGCGAGATGGGAAATCTCGGGGTCAGATAATGTATGAAGGAATGGAATTTCTTCGTGAAATTACTGCTGATAAAATAATGATGGGATGCGGTGTTCCTCTCGGCAGTGCTTTCGGTAAAGTTGATTACTGCAGAATTGGAAGTGATGTGGCGCTTACCTGGGAAGATAAACGGCTTAAGCTTCTGCGATACCCGGAGAGGGTATCAACCATAAATTCAATAACAAGCACTATTGGGAGACATCATTTAAATAAAAGATTTTTTCAGAATGATCCTGATGTTTTTATACTTCGAGATGAAAATAATAAGCTTTCTCATGATAAAAAAGAGGTACTTTTTTTTGTTAATAATCTATTTGGGGGACTTGTTTTTACCTCCGATAATATAAATACATATTCAGAAAAGCAGCTGAAACAGTATTATGCATCATTTCCCATGACAGAAAAAAACATTCTATCAGTTGTATCTGATAAGGGCCTCTATTTTGTGGAATTTCAAATAGGAAAACGATCCTATGCAGCCTATATTAATGTATCGGGTGAATCCAGAAAAATCACTCTTAATGGAGATACCGGAACAGGATGGTACAGCGAACAAACCGGCCTGGGGCCGGGAGGTTGGCAGTTCAGATTGAAAGGCTATGATTTTATGTGTTTTTCCAAGGTTCATGTTAGACCCTGGAGTGTTATTGGAACAACGGGACGTCTTTTTCCCGCTTCAGAGATTGATCAAATTTTCAAGGAAGATAATGAACTTACTATTACCTTTAAAGAGGGTACCCTGATTGCCGGGGATGTTATTGTAAGACTGCCGAAAGGAACAGAAATCTGCATGATAAATAATAATTCTGCACTGATTGAAGTGCGCTTTGGTATGACTACAGGGCGAGCTTCACTTATTTAATAACGTCCTGCGTTCATGTAAAAGTTTGCTTTGCAGACTTCAATTAGTCTGAAGTTTTTGGTGATTGTAATTTTTGAAATATAGGAGTTAAATAATATCTATCTAAAAAACTTCAAATTCAAATCTTTGATTTGAATCAGTATCTTAAGGTGATGCTGCAAATGATTTATACTGCACACAACGGTATCATAAATTTTTTATTGAGCGGGAGAGAGCGGGAGTGGCTATGAATATTAGAGAAAGAATTTCAGCCTTACAGAAGGTTATGATAAGTAAGGGGATTGATGCCTATGTTATTACGGGGGCAGATCCCCATCAAAGTGAAATAACCCCGCAGAGATGGGCGGTTCGGGAGTGGATTTCCGGGTTTACAGGATCTGCTGGTACTGTGGTGGTAACCCGGGGGAAAGCAGGCCTATGGACAGATTTTCGATATTATATTCAGGCGGAGAATCAGTTGAAAAATTCAGGAATAGCTCTTTTTAAACAAGGGCTTCCCGAAGTTCTGGAACCTGCTGAGTGGATTAAGCAGGAACTACATTCGGGAGCCTGCGTTTCGGCAACTGCCGAGGAACTTTCAGCTGAACAGAATAAGAATTACATACAACAGTTTTCAGCGGTGGATATTCTATTCAAAACCTCTGAAGATCTTGTGGATAAAGTGTGGATAAACAGACCCGGAGTTCCGGTAAATTTTGTGAAGGAGATTCCTGAAACTGTTTGCGGGAAGTCACGGGAAGAAAAAATCAGAGAAGTTTTGACTATTGCATCTAAAACGCATAATGCAGAGTATCTAATGCTGTCCAGTCTTGATGATATTGCCTGGGTTTTAAATTTGCGAGGTTCGGATGTTCCGCACAACCCACTATTTCTCTCTTATCTATTGCTTGGAAAGGAAAAATCAGTATTTTTCTGTGATAGTAAAAAATTACCGGATTCAATTCGGGAACGACTATCCAATGTTGTTGATGTTCTTCCGTATAGTGAAATCTATAAGAGCATAACAAAGTATATCAGAAAGGAGAGCAGGGTTTTTCTCTCTCCGGAAAAAACAAATATGCGGTTATATCAGGAAATAGTATCTCATGCAAAACCCGTTGAAGGACGTGATATTACTACTGATTTAAAAGCGATTAAAAACTCAGTTGAGCTGGATGGTATGCGGCGTATTCACAAACAGGATGGAGCAGCAATGGTCGGTTTCTTATCCTGGTTCGAAAAAAATGCAGGGAGTGTTGTCCTGAATGAGGTTTCAGCAGCAGAAATTTTGCTGGGTTACAGGGAAAAGCAGAAAGATTTTCTCGGGGAAAGTTTTTCTCCCATTGTAGCATTCGGAAAGAATGGAGCTCTCTGCCATTATTCAGCGGTGGCTGATACTGCTGCCGAGATTACCGGGCATGGACTGGTTGTTCTTGATAGCGGCGGCCAGTATAACGGAGGAACAACAGATATTACCAGAACTTTACTTTTGGGTGAGCCTACTGCACAGGAAATACGTGATTATACTCTGGTTTTGAAAGGGCACCTTGCAGTTTCCCGGCAGAAATTCCCTGTAGGTACCTGTGGATATCAAATTGATGCATTTGCCAGGAAACCACTTTGGGATCTGGGAATGAATTTCGGTCACGGAACAGGGCATGGAATTGGATTTATGCTTAATGTTCATGAGGGACCACAGTCAATAAGCTCTAAGCCTATTAATATACCTTTAAAATCAGGGATGATAGTTTCAAATGAACCGGGAATATACAGAGAAGGGAAGTTTGGCATTCGTATTGAAAATTTATTGGCAGTAATACCCGCAGAAGAGACAGAATTTGGGAAATTTCTCTGTTTTGAAGATATAACAAGATGCCCCTATGACAGAATACTTATTGATACAAAGCTGTTGACTACAGAAGAAATAGAACAAATCGACAACTTTCATAGTTTGGTATTTGAGGATTTAAGTCCGGAGTTGGGGGAAGGGGAAAAAGAATGGTTGAGAAACAAAACACAACCTCTCTAAAACAGAAAGCCGGGCAGGAACGAATTAATATAATCCGAAAAGCATCCTGGGTTGGGATTATTATAAATTTTATTCTCTCAATCCTAAAAATTGCAGCGGGATTTCTCTTTTACTCTTTTGCTTTGGTGGGTGATGGAATTGATTCCCTTACCGATGTTGTGACCTCAGGAGTTACCCTTGTTACCGCAAATATTTCAGCCAGACCCCCTGATAATGAGCACCCATATGGACATGGAAGAGCAGAAACAATTGCTACTAGATTGTTATCATTCATTATTTTTTTTGCAGGAGCACAGTTGGCTTTTTCATCCATAAGGCAGATAGTTAGTCCGAAATTTATAGAGCTGCCCGAATCACCGGTATTTATTGTTATTGCCATATCGGTTGCGGGAAAAGTTTTTCTCAGTATATTTAAAAAAAGGGCAGGAATTAGAGCAAAGAGCCCCATGTTGATTGCTGATGCCAAGAACATGAGAAATGATGTACTGATTTCCTTGAGTGTTCTTATAGGTTTGGTTTTTACGGTAATATTAAAAACCCCAGTACTTGATTCAATAACCGCTTTGTTGGTAAGTTTCTGGATATTGAAAACTGCATTTACTATCTTTATGGAGACCACCCGGGAGCTTATGGATGGGGTGGACGATCCTGATATATACAAACAGGTGTTTAAGGTAGTTAAAACTGTCCCGGGAGCAGGGAATCCGCATAAAACACGGATCAGGAAGTTGAATAATGTTTTTGTAATTGATATGGATATTGAAGTTGCCGGGAATCTTACTGTTAAAGAGGGCCATAACATTGCTATGGCTGTTGAAAATGCTATTCGGGATCAGGTTGCCGAAATTTATGATATCAATGTGCATGTAGAACCTGTCGGGAATTATGAAAAAAGAGAGAACTTCGGCCTAAATGAAGATCTCATAAACAATAAGGAGTAATTGAGTATGCTGGAAGTATTGAAAAAAAACCCCAAATTTACCCGACGGAAAGGTCCGGTTGTTCTTGTAATAATGGATGGAGTAGGTTTTGGAAAATATAAGACAGGAGATGCTGTCGCAGAGGCGCATACCCGAGCCCTGAATGATTTTATGAAAACATCTTCGTGGACAAAGTTGAAGGCTCACGGTACTGCTGTGGGGCTGCCTGCGGATGATGATATGGGCAATAGTGAAGTTGGCCATAATGCTATTGGGTGTGGTCGGGTATTTGCACAGGGTGCAAAACTGGTTAATAAATCAATTGAAAGCGGAACAGTCTTTAGCGGTGCGGTTTGGGTAAAGTTGATTGAGAATGTAAAAAAAACAAATGGAACTCTCCATTTTATAGGTCTTACTTCTGATGGAAATGTACATTCAAACCTTGCACATCTACGCGCAATGATAATCAAAGCTAAGAGCAATGGTATATCCAAAGTTCGTATCCATACACTTTTGGATGGAAGGGATGTTGGAGAGTTATCGGCTTTTGAATATATCGACCCTCTTGAAGAGTTTCTGAAAGAGCAGCGTAATAATGAATTTGACGCCAAAATTGC
Organism: uncultured Spirochaetales bacterium; assembly: GCA_964567895.1. GTDB lineage: Bacteria > Spirochaetota > Spirochaetia > JABMQR01 > JABMQR01 > JABMQR01. The sequence continues at coordinate 11,123 of CAZMOX010000036.1, forward strand.
ATCCGGCGGCGGACGTATGGTTATAACTATGGATCGCTATAATGCAAACTGGGATATGGTTAGAAAAGGATGGGAAACGCATGTTCTTGGAGAGGGTCGTCTGTTTCCAGATGCCCATGAAGCTATTAAGACTCTCAGAGATGAGACCGGCGCTATTGATCAGGATCTTCCCCCTTTTGTAATAGCGGAAAACGGGACACCAATAGGATCTGTAGAAGATGGCGACAGTGTTATCCTCTTCAATTTTCGGGGAGACAGAGCCCAGGAAATTACAAAAGCCTTTGAAGCTGAAAAACTGCAGGAGTTTGACAGAAAACGGGTGCCGAACGTTGAGTATGCGGGAATGATGGAATATGATGGAGATTTACATATTCCCAGACAATATCTCGTAGATCCTCCTGCAATTAACCGAACTATGACGGAATTTTTATGCGATAGCGGAATTAAGCAATTCTCTATAAGTGAAACACAGAAATTTGGACATGTAACCTATTTTTTTAATGGAAACAGGTCGGGAAAATTCAACGACTCCCTTGAGACATATGTGGAAATAACTTCGGATATACTTCCTTTTGAGCAAAGACCCTGGATGAAATGTGCTGAAATAACAGACAGAGTATTACACGAAATAGCAACCGGAGAGTATGATTTTATTAAACTAAATTATCCAAATGGAGACATGGTTGGTCATACAGGAAATTATCAGGCAGTTCTTTGTTCTCTGGAAGCAATGGATCTGCAGCTTACCCGTCTAAAAAAGGCAATAGAGCAGGCAGGAGGTGTGATGGTTATCAGTGCAGATCATGGGAACTCTGATGATATGTTTGAGCATGATAAAAATGGTGAAGTTAAAATAAAAGCTGACGGATCTCCACAATCAAAAACAGCACACTCATTAAATCCGGTTCCCTGTATAATTTACGACCCGCAATACAAGGAGGAATATGCTGAGAAGTTGAATGAAGGATTAGGGATTAGCTCTCTTGCTGCAACCTGTATTGAGCTTCTGGGGTTTCTTCCCCCGGAAGATTATGATAAGAGCGTTTTTTTATGGAATTATCAACTGTAGTAGCTGCATATAAGAAATTGCAAAACCCATCATAATTAAAGCAGGGAATATTATTGATCTGAGTGCTTTTACAAAGCCGCTTTCATAGTAATCACAGGTTACAATTAAACACACATGAAGTGGGGATAACATGGTTCCCATAAAACCACAGGTATATGCAAACATCACCGTAGAGAGCAAAACTCCTAATGACGGATTGTTTCCCAGTGTTGCAACCACCACCGGTATTGAAGCCCCGGCAAATCCAACAGAGATTCCCATTGTCATACCGGAAATAAACGGCAGAAGGATTATCAGCGGTAAAGCGGGGATCCCAAAAGACTGCATTTCATCTGTCATCATCTGAACAACAGAAATTCCGTTCAAATCTGTTTCAATGAAAGCTCCATAAATTCTTACCATAATAATAAGTATAACCATATTCAGCATGTGTTTGGAAAGGAGAAGCGTTTTCCATGATTTTCCGTTTAACGGACGCATGAGCTGAACAGTTATTATTGCTATTGTCAGGCTTATAACCATGGGCAGGTACTGATTTTCCTTTCCAATTGCCGGTATAAAAAACTGTACAATGAAATAAGTAATTACAACAGTAATAATAGGCAAAAAGGGAACTATGGAAAAATGACGATTTGATTTACGTTTGAGCCTGTCTTCTTTGGTCTCTTTTGGAATTTTTGAGAGAAAAACAAATGAGCCGGTAAGTATTGCAACAAATGAGACAGGAAGTCCTACTAGAAAAGCCATCCACAGTTCTATCCCAGCAATATCGCAGGCAAAAATTATTCCTGGATATAACGGCCAGGAATATTCCCATACATGCCTGAACCAGTAATTTATTCGAGTCTTATTTTCCTGGTTAACACCAGGCAAGTTATCAAAATTATCCAGCAAAGGTGCTGAAAACAAGGCTCCGCCAGGCATAGGCAGTAATCCTATTACAGCCGGAAGAATAGCCAAGGATGCTTTAGAAGAGAATGTTCCACGAATACTGGCAACCAACTCCTCTACAAAACCATTTTTTTTCATTTGTCCGGATAAGGTCATAACAAGGCATACAAGTATAATTAAAGCCAGATTAGAGAAAGTTATAACGCTATCAGCAGCAACTCCCGCAAACTGTAATGGGCCTATCCCAATCCAGAAGGAAAAAACCAGTGATCCACCCAACAGCGAAATCGAAAGGTTTTTAAAGATTTTGTTTAATAAAATAATTACTGCCAGAGAAGTGAGTAGTTTAACAATAATAGGTACAATCATGTGGGAAGTGTATAGATTTTTCTTTATAAGGACAATTAACAACTGAACAACACTAATAAATCACTATTCACCATAAATATTTAATTTATGAAGAATTATGTAATTGATACATTTGACTTGCTAATTCAAACCTCCTAATTTACCATGTAGTTATGATCTACGAAAATCAGCAGCAGGACATGACGATAAAAAATGAATTCAAAAAAGAAATTGCACGAAAAGGTATTCATATTCTGATAGGGTTTTTACCATTTATAGCATTACATTCTTATTTTGCTGCTTATTTGCTTCTTATTTCCGGATCCTTTATATACACAATATCTGAATTGATACGGATACGGTGGAATGGCAATAAAAAATTTTTTCCTTACAAAGAAATCAGAGGAATATCGCTTTTTGTTTCAAGACCCGGGGAAGCAACACATTTTATCATTGCTCCATTAACGCTGGCCTTGGGAGCTGGCTTAACGCTGTTCATTTTTCCGGAAAATGCCATGAAAGCCGGAATCTTTGCACTTGCTTTGGGTGATACAGCTGCTGCACTAGCAGGAAAGTTTTTATTTCGAATGAACCGTAAAAGGCACGGGGCAAAAACATTAACCGGAACAGCCGCATGCTTTATTACTTCAACACTTTGTGTAATGTTTGTAGTAAATGATTGGATAATTTCATTAGCAGCAGGCGCTGCAGCGTCATTGTGTGAGATGACAACCCTAAAAGATTTCGACAATATACTTATTCCGTTAGGCACGGCAGCAGTTGTTTTAATAATGAGCTAATTTTGTATACCAGGAATTTTAGTTCCAGAGCCTGATTCTATATATACGGTTCGAAAACAATATCAGACCAGTGAGATAAAACACAATTCCGGCAATCATAACAGGAATTGAAAAAAAGGAATAAACAGACTCAAGACCAATTAGCAGTAGCAGCAGGCTTAGAGCAAGGAGGATAAACTGAATATTGTTATTTCGCTTGGCTGCTGTCAGATAATTAATAACCGCACCCACCTCGATAACCCTGATAAACAGAGAGAGCATTCCATGGTAATAAAACAGGGGCGGAGCAACTGGAAGTATTCCGGTGTAATTCAAGGGTATAATAAGTGCAATTATAAAGGAAACAAAGAAACTGACCGACAAAAGGGTGTTTTGTTTAAGAAAAGGAATTCCGTTAGAGAACAATCCACCAAAAAAGAGTAGAGAAATACTAAATAGATAGAAAAAGTAGTAACACTTTATTATGGTTGTGGGCGGGATTGCCATATACTGTCCTGGAATAATAAGAGAAATAGGGAAACGGAGACTTAAAAATGCTAAAGACAGCACAGAAATTATTAGGTACAGTATTTCCGGTGATGTTGTTTTTCTGAAGAAGATAAATAAAAACAAACCATAAAGAAATGAGATACCACAAAAAATGGTATATATTATATATATCCTGGAATCAACTGTTGGGTTAGTTTGATAATCTTTTACAAAAATAGATTTAATAATAGATTCCTGAACTCCGGTATTCCAGGTAATAAGCCAGATTAAAAAAAGACCAGAGAGAACGAGGAGAACAATAATAGTTGTCCGTATAATTAGGTTCATATTGAGGTTATCATACTGTTTTTTTACTAAATGATAAAGTCTGGATTATTATTTAATGATACAGTAATGTTGATGCAGGAGTTTGGCATGATAAAAAAAGTAGTTTCCTTGTTTCTCCTTGTGTTTTGTATCCAGACAGCTGTGTTTGCCGGAGATAGAGCCGAATTTATTAATTTGGGATTTTCAGATAATTCCGAAACTTTCTTATTTGGTCAATACGGAAAAAACGAATCAGGAACACTGCTTTATGCTGATGTTATATATCATGATTTGGCATCCGGGGAAAATTCAAGAGAACTAAGCCTGAGTAAGACGTATCCAGACTCTCAAAGATCAGGCAATAATGGGTTGAGTGCACTGTTAATGAGTTTGAAAGAGTATAATTCGATTTATAATGTTGAAGTTGACTATAATCAAACAGGAACTACGTTATATTTTCAACTTCCAGGGCAAATAACAGGAGATCTGATATCATTCAGCGATTATCAGGTCGGGATAATCTACGATGTTTTCTTTGTAATGAGACCTCAGATTAGAGAACCCGGAACAAATACTGCATTGGCAATAACACTGTTTCAGACACTGCGGGATGGAACGCAGAGCAGGTTTGAAGCGGGTTCATTAACTAAACCAATACAGAATGTGTATGATTTTCAACTAAAACAAATAATTGTTTCCCCACAGCGGGATTGTGTTGTTCTGGTATTTCAGACAACAGAATATGATGAAGATAATGACACCACAAATATTAGATATTTTGTTGATAGTGTGAAAATTAAGTAACCGAGTGAATTTTAGAATATAAGTAATTACACCCAATCAAAAATTTTTGATTATAAGTGCCTTACAGGAAATCTCCTGCCTTACAGGAAATCTCCTGCCTTACAGGAAATCTCCTGCCTTAACCGGAGAATGTGCCTGAAGCACCCTGCTTACCGTACCCGCACCAAAACCGGCACTGATTGTATCAACAAGGGCTGAGGCTCCTAATAAAAATGGCATCATGGGCAATATGATTGGTAGTGTGGATGTAAAATCGTTACCCATCAAAATGCCTGTCATTGCCACAATAAACAGAATTTCAGTTCCCGGTGGAGTAGATACACTAATAAGCGAAAAAAGCGTAGTTAGTACAATAGCCAGAAGTAACCCTAAAAACGGGATGGATGATCCATTTATGGTTGAATAGAGAGAACACACTGTTACTACACCGATCATGGCACTTCCGCTTCGTCCCATGATTGTCAGTAAAGGGATTGAAGTGGAACTAACCCTCTTTGCAACGCCAAGATTATTTCTGGTGTGAAGAAGGAGTGGAATCTGTGCAGTAATGGTGCTGCCTGAAAACCATGCAAGAATAGCAGGAGGGATTAAGGCAAAGAGCCATAAATAGGGTTTTCGGGTTTTCCCTAAAACCAGTAACAGTAAGGGAAGAATAAGAAAAACAGCAAGCAGCGTTACTACTCCGATTAGCAGCACCATTTTAATAGAATCACTAATTATATTTGAGGAGAAAGTTGCGGTAAACCAGACTGCAGAAATAAAAACCACACCCAGTATTAATAGTTCAGTTAAAACTCTGGCTAATTTATAAAAAACTTCAGAGAAGGAGTTCATTACCGCAAAAGCAGGTCTAATGAAATCTTCATCTGGTTTTAAAGCGATTCCAAGTAGTAGTGCAAAGATAACAACGGGGAGAATGAGGGACATGTCTCCGGTAAACAAAGCAAGCACATTCGAGTTGATAACACCGGTAATAAATTCAGAAAAAGGAACTAACCCCAGCGTTCCGATTTCGCCAATGCCGGTTACTCCGGAGAAATCAGCAGGAAAAATTTTCCAGGCTATAAGACCTGCAGTTACTGTCAGGGCAAGAGAAGTAACTACTCCCCAGCCAAGAGAATAAATTACCGCTTTAAAGGCCTGTTTTTGTCTGCGTAAATTTGCAATACCGGAGGTAAATGAGATAAATACAAAAGGAATAAGAATGTAGCGGCCGAGATTTTCGAAGACCGCTGCCCCTGTATTTATTACACTTTTTGCTATTTCCAATTCCGGAAAAATTAAAACCAGGGCAAGCCCTGCAACTGTTGCGACTATATATTTAAACCAATCTTTCATACACAAAGAGTATCGTAAGAGCATACCAAAGTCAACATTTTTTCGGGTGCATCAAATTTTACTGTAGGAGCAAGGATCCTGGACTGCACATTTTATTAAAAGTTAGATATAGTTAGGCAATTTTAGAAATTAAATAATTTAGCTTTGTTTTTTTTCGAGTTATAGACAAACACTATCTACTTTCAACAGATGAGAGGGGATCGAACTTATGAAAATTGCATTTGGACAAATTAATACCACAATTGCTGATTTTACAGGAAATAAAAACAAGATTATCGAACAGACTGAGAAGGCTAAAAAAGCCGGAGCAGATCTTATTGTATTCCCTGAAATGGCGATTTGTGGATATCCACCCCTTGATTTAATGACTTATCCTGCTTTTATAGATGCCAACCAGAAAACAGTAGCAGAACTGAAAAACGAATTGCCGAATAATATTGCTGTTGCTGTTGGTTATGTTGAAAGAAATTATTCAGGAATAGGAAAAGCGTACTACAATAGTGTTACTGTTATACATAATGGGGAAATGCTTCACACACAACATAAAACCCTACTTCCAACCTATGATGTATTTGATGAAGACCGCTATTTTGAGCCGGCTGCAAAGAGAACGGTTTTTAATTTTAAAGGTAAAAAGATTGGCTTTGCAATTTGTGAAGATATTTGGGCAGAAAATATTGGTGATTCGAGACTGACATATCATAAAGACCCGGTAAAAGATTTTTGCTCTGCAGGAGCGGATATACTTATTGCACCATCGGCATCACCCTTTTATAGCGGGAAAACAGCAGTCAGAAGACAACTCGTTGAGAGTATAAGCAAAACGTACGGTTGTATAACTCTCTATGTAAATGCTGTCGGCGCTAATGATCTCTTAATCTTTGACGGGAATTCCCTTGCTGCTTCGGAGAAAGGAGAAATCATAATGCATTGCAGCTCTTTTGAGGAAGATTTACAAATTCTTGATACCGCTGCAGTAAAAGTAATACCGGAAAGTAATCTTCTTGAGATCAATAATAAGAATGAAAACCTTGAAAAAGCATTGATACTTGGAGTTCGGGATTATATGCAGAAGAATGGGTTTGAAAGAGTGAATCTTGGCCTTTCCGGCGGTATAGATTCTGCTCTTGTCGCAGTTATTGCAGCAAAGGCGATGGGGCCGGAAAATGTTCACTCGTATGGGATGCCAAGCAGATATTCATCTGACCATAGTCTTTCCGATGCACAAAAGCTTGTAGAGAATCTGGGTATTGGTTTTGAGGTGCTTCCCATTGAACAGATGTTTACTGCTTCACTCGAAACCCTAAAAGGGAGTTTGACCGGCACTCAACCTGATACAACAGAGGAAAATCTTCAAGCAAGAATACGTGGTCTGCTGCTTATGGCATGGTCGAACAAGAAAGGTTCACTTCTTCTTACAACCGGGAATAAATCAGAAATGGCTACGGGATATTGTACGCTTTATGGTGATATGTGCGGCAGCCTTGCGGTAATTGGAGATCTTTTTAAGACTGAAGTATTTGCCTTGTGCCGATATATAAATGAAAAAGCTGGATACGATCTTATTCCGGAGAATATTATTACAAAACCGCCAACTGCCGAGCTTCGTCCTGATCAAAAAGATGAGGACAGCCTTCCTCCTTATGAAGTTCTTGACGGAATTCTGGATGCGCATATTATGAAATGCAAATCGTTTGATGAGATTGTAGCTCTCGGTTTTGACGAGGTTACCGTTCGAAGAATAATCCGGCTGACAGAGAAGTGTGAGTACAAAAGAAGGCAGGCTGCCATAGTGCTGAAAGTTTCAGAAAAAGCTTTCGGAAATGGTCGCCGTATTCCGATTGCCCGGGCTATTTATGAGATTGAAAAGTAAAGTAATAGGGGGAGCAGACATGAGTGCTATGTTCACTATAGAGGAATATCGGGTACGAATCACCGTCCTTAAGAAGCTTTTTCACAAGGATTTTGTCGAAAAATATTCTGCTTCTCCGGAAAGTTGGACGGAATGTAAACACTTCGAGGTAGGACAGGAGTTTATCACCTCAAGTAAGGCTCCATGGAAAATACCGGAGGGGTTCTGCGGATGGGCGTGGGCAGATATCCAGAAACTGGTATACGGCATGGCAAGAGGGGGTCAGGATGTGTTTATCACGTGCTGCACCGATGGCTACCGTCCAGTGATATTCAAGCTTGAGAAGATGTTGAATACGTCAGAGTGAAGAGTCTATCAGGAGAGATTCCATACCGGATTCCAGATATTTCGTTGCCTACATGTTAGTATGATCCAAATTTCTTCGCCAATGAAATGATCTGCTTGAAGTCATCAATGCTCACACTCGAAGGTACAGAATGATCCGAAGAAAATATGTAACCGCCATTTTTTTTCATCACAGGTATCACACGTTCGATCTCTGTCTCAATCTTCTCTGGACAGTCCCATAGCGTCGCACTGACACCACCTTTGAAAACAAGATCGTGTCCATAAGTCTTCTTTAGGTGGACTGGATCCATACCCGCCTTAACCTCGAGCGGATTCAGACCATCGAGACCAATTTCTATCAATTCCGGCACAAAGGGATTGATGTTTCCGCATGAGTGAAGATGGGCTTTTATCCCCTTGGCATGTGCCCATTCTATGGCACGTTTGTGAAACGGCTTCACCAAGTCACGATACATCTCAAGAGAAAAGAACTGCGTCCCCTTGTATCCCATATCGTCGGGCCATTGGATAGAGTCGAATTCGTATCCTGCATCCCAAATCATGTCCAGTAGTGACAAATGAGTTTCAAGTTCATGGGAAAACATGTCCCGGCACCAGTCGGGGTCCTCGACAAGGGCGTACAACAAACGTTCCGTACCGACGATCCAAGAATGAGTTACATCGAAACCAAACCACAGCCCCGCCCGGATCCAGTATCCATCGGTTCGCCACTTCGCATAGTTTTCCTCTAGATGCTTCCAGTTGATCCTGTCTCTTGTTGGGGTCATTCGCCCCTTTGCCTTCTCCCAGCTCTCACGATCCACGATTGTAAAATCGAGGAACTGAGGGGCCGAAGCCGCATGTTTCCAATCCTTGATAGTGGCACCCCAGCCCGTGGTATAGATCCGGTATTCATCAGTCTCTTCGATGGTCTTTGCCTCATATCGTGGTGAATTATCCGCACTGATTCCGGCCACGCCATCCAAACCGAAATACTCGACAAAGTTCATGCCCTCTGGCATGCCTTCCCTATGCCATCGTTCGATGGTGGCTGTCCACGCGGAGTCAATTATTGGAATGCGGTCTGCCTCGCGATGCTCAAACATGCGCGTAAATCGTTCTCGAGATGTCATCTTGCTCATAATATTTGTCCTTAAGATAATTTTTAAATTACATTATTTTGTTTTTCAGGCTGATTGTTTCCCCTAATTTATAGGTGGAAAGTTGGGTTAGAGCTTCACCGGCTCTCCGGTTTCCGCGCTTTTATAGATAGCATCAAGAATTTTCATTACGGCAACACCCTCTTCCGCAGTCGCAATGTTGGGTTTCTTCTCGAGGATGCAGTCTACCAGATGGTGCATGGAGTATCATATCATATTGACTACCATTTCTTTCAATGTAGAGTTCAGCCTCAAACTTACTACCCTCACAAACGTAAAACTGGCGCATTCCACCTTCAGAACCAAAGAGGCGTGTTTCTATTTCCTCGTTCTTTTTGGTGTTGCCGGCCCAGGATGCTTCAAGAGTAAGCATTGCGCCATTATCAAATCTAATTGATGCAACGCCCATATCTTCAACGTCAAATATTTTTCCAGAGGCGTTTGCTTTGGGGGCGGTGATATGATTAAAGGTGTTGGCCAAAACCCATACAGGTTTAGGGTAGTCCATCAACCAGTGAGCAAGGTCAAGACGATGTACTCCCAGATCGAATCCCGGTATGCCGCGGCGACGCATCCAGACTGTCCGGGCATAATAGATCTTACCGAGAATTCCAGATTCAACTTCTTTTTTTAGCGCAAAAGACTGTGGAGAAAAACGGGAGCTGAAGTTGATCATCAGGTGTTTTCTGAATTTTTTTGCTACAGCCAGCATCTCTTCAGCTTCTTTGGTATTCATCGCCATGGGTTTTTCACAGAGAACGTGAGAGCCTGCTTCCAGTGCCGCGATGGTCAAGGTTTTGTGGAATTTATTTGGTACGGCAACTGTGACAATGTCCAGTTTTTCTTCTTTGATCATTTTTAAAGGATCAGTATAAC
>CAZMOX010000037.1:0-20216 GCA_964567895.1 uncultured Spirochaetales bacterium
CCTGAAGGTGATCCAGATATGAAGGCCGAAAAAGAGAAGTAATATCCTATCCAAGTATCTGATTAACCAATCAGCTCGTCAACACCACCACGGCTTGGTATACGAACAAGCTCCTGAACAAGGAAGAGAATAGACTCTGTCATCTATATTATCTCCAAAGCAAGTTTCATCATCTGCTTGAAGCTAATCTGGCGCTCTTCGGCGCTACAGGATTCACCGGTTATTAGTGAATCACTTACCGTGAGCAGCGAGAGTGCCTGTACTTTGTATTTAGCAGCAAGTGTATAGAGTCCGGCTGTCTCCATTTCCGCACATAAAATACCAAAATCCGCCCAGATCTTCAATGATGAAGGATCATCTGAATAGAATGTATCTGAGGTAAGGATATTCCCGGCTTTTGCGGCGATTCCCAGTTTGGCAGCAATTTCCCATGCCGGAAAAAGTAATTCCGGTGATGCACAGGGAGCAAAATCCATCCCGCCAAACCGTATTTTATTTATAGCGGAATCGGTACTTGCAGCCATAGCAATTACCACATCCCTGAGTCTGACGTATTCCTGCATCGCCCCGCAGGTTCCAATCCTGATTAGTCGTTTTACCCCATATACATTTATCAATTCATCAACATATATTGAGATTGAGGGTATTCCCATCCCTGTTCCCTGTACCGACACCCGTTTACCATTGTACATACCGGTATAGCCAAGCATTCCACGTACGTTATTGTAACACTCTGCCTCTTCCAAAAAATTCTCGGCAATAAACTTCGCCCGCAGCGGATCACCTGGTAATAGTATTTTTTCTGCAATCTGACCTTTTTCTGCTCCTATATGTGCTGTACCCATCTTAATCTCCTTATTATATTTTCCATTCGCTTGTTTCTATTTCAATTCTCCCTGATGATCGGTAATAAATTTTTCAACCTCTTCCATGGTCGGCAATGATGTCTGGGCTCCAAATCGGGAAACGGTAATACTACCTACTGCTGTAGCAAAGGCGACAGTATCGGCAATATCTTCTCCGGATCCTGTTGAGTATGCGACAGCCGCATTGAAGGAGTCTCCTGCTGCAGTGGTATCAGCTACTTTTACACTGCTGTAGGTAGACAGGTTAAATTTAGTCCCGGCATCCCGATATCTGCTTCCATCTGCCCCCATTGTTGCCAGTACAGATTTTGCCCCTTTACTCAGGAGTATCTTTTCAGCTTTTTCAGGATCCTCTTCTCCGGCAAGCAGAGCCAGTTCGGTCTCATTCGGCGTAATTATATCAGTCAGCTGAAAAAGACGTTCAGGAATCTGATGCACCGGAGCCGGATTAAAGATAACTATAGTATCCGATTTGTCAGCTATTTCAGCAGCTGCAAGGGATACCTCAACGGGAATTTCCAGCTGAAGCAGCATAACATCAGCATCCTCAATGTATGACCTGTTTTTTTCCACCCACTCCACGGTAACCTGGTGATTTGCACCAGGATAGAGGATAATACTATTCTCTCCAGCTGTGTCCACAGTTATATAGGCAACTCCGCTTGGTTCACCGCAGCGCATTATGGCATCAGTGCGTATTCCCTCACTCTGGAAATGCTCAATCTGTTCCTTGCCTGTAGGATCTTCTCCGACTGCACCTATCATGGTTACTTCTGCGCCTAAACGTGCCGCTGCTACAGCCTGGTTTGCACCTTTCCCACCAAAAGCTGAGGAGACAGCTACCGCAGTTAACGTTTCACCTGGTTTTGGGTGCCTCTCTACCTGCATAATGACATCTTTGTTAATACTTCCAACAACAACTATCTTTATCATTTCCTACTCCAAATTTTTTAATTAAAACACCAGCTCGGTATTACCCCGTCCACGTTTCACTAAAGACTCAGCTCGTTCCGAAGCTTCTGAAATTATGCTTTCTGTATCAAGCAGCACCTTGCCATCTCTTTTAAGCAGCTCTCCTGCCACCCAAACATACTGAACATGTGAGGGATCTACTGAATAGAGCAGTGCTGCCAACGGGTTATATAGTGGTGTTGTGATTATATCAGAAAGTGACCAAAGAACCAAATCTGCCGGTGCACCTTCCGCAATTTTTCCAGTATCAAACGGCAGAGCTTTATGTCCGTTCATGAGAATTTTCCAAACTGTTACCGCATCCCAGGCTTCCCCGGTCTGTGCCTGATTCTTTCCCAGAAGTGCAAGCAGCCTCGCCTGTTCCAGTGGATTCAGGGTGTTCGAGCTGGCTGCTCCATCGGTACCCACTGCAAGCGGAAGCTCCTCAGGTTCGGTAAAGATATTTCCTAACCCTGTACCCAACTTTAGATATGTTTTGGGGCAAACCGCCATCATGGTTTTATCGAGGTTCAAAAGTGCCCGGTCTTCTTGGGTCAAATGAATTCCATGACCGATAATTAGCGGCAAATCAAATAATCCAGCATCAGCTATAACTTGATAAGGAGTTTTTCCATATAGTTCGAGACTCTTTTCAACCTGCTCTCTTGTTTCAGAGACGTGGAGATGAATGCCTGTTTCCAACTCCCCTGCAAGTTCCGCCGCAGCTTTCAACTGATCAGGGGTACACGTGTAGGGTGAATGCGGCCCCAGACGTACAGCAATCCTATTATCATACCCGTTCCATGTTTTAAATAATCTACGGGTCTGCTGAAGCTGTTCATCGAAACTCCCGGAGAGTCCAAACAGGGTTGATGCAATATCAAGCCTGAGACCAGCTTCGGCAGCAGTCTCACATATAATATCTGCTGAGAAATAGTGGTCTGCATAAGCAGTAACACCGCAGTTAATCATCTCAGCAACGGCAAGTTGGGCTCCTGCACGAATATCTTCCGGTGTTAAAACACTCTCATACGGCCAGATATCACGATTGAACCAGGTGTCAGCATCCACATCCTCCGCAATTCCCCGAAAAATTGTCATGGGGGAATGGGTATGCAGGTTTACCAGACCGGGTGTTAATATGCATCCTGCTCCTGATATCTCCTCTGCGTTATTTTTGATGGAATCCGAAATCCCGGAAATATCTGAGATGATTGTTTTTATTTTACCATTTTCCAGGTAGACAGTTTTATTACGAAGAACAGTTCCCTGTTCATCAATAATATGCACATGAGTTATCAAAAAACTACTACTCATCATCATACCTCTCACTATACTTTGGAATACCCTTCGATTGCATCAACAAACAGTTTTAGGAATTTATCAATAGCTAAATCTACCGCGGCAGAAACATTTGGGTTGTTTCCGGTTACATGCAGTTCATCCGCCACAGTTTTACCATTAGCAAGGGTATTTTTGGTCTCAACATCAATATAAAGATCCTGAGTTGTTACGAGTGTTGGATCCATAACATAGGCAATAGTAAGCGGATCGTGCAGTGCATACCCCTTAGCTCCTATTCCATCAAATAAATGGTGAAAAGAGAAGAGTAGTTCACCGGCTGTTCGTACCACTGCATTATCAGACCCTTTCCATCTATCTACAACATCGAATCCTAATATTGCCTGGTTTGTAACATCCAGGCCAATCATAGTCATGGGGATTCCGGCATTAAATACTATTTTAGCCGCTTCCGGATCGGCCCAAATATTAAATTCAGCTGAAGCTGTTGCATTACCTCCGTGAATAGCACCGCCCATAATAGTTAGATGACCCACATTTTCACTAAAGTGCGGGTTCGTGAGGATAGCCAGAGCTATATTTGTAAGGGGACCAATTGCAATAATTTCAATTTCACCGGGATTCTCCCGCACTGTTCCGGTTAAATAAGAGAGAGCTGATTCTTCCTCAACAGTGTAGCCAAGAGGAAGTTTCACACCCCCTAACCCATCCTTTCCATGAACCCTCTCTGCCATACGCTGCTCACAATAGAGAGGTTTTGCTGACCCGGCATATACCGGAATTTTCTTTCCAGCCAGTGTACAAATTCGTATACAATTGGGCACAGTATGCTCCAGAGGAACATTCCCTGAAACCGCTGTTATCCCCAGAATATTCCATTCCGGGTGCTGCAGGGCTATAAGAAGAGCCAGAGCATCATCAATTCCTGTATCACAGTCAATAATTATCTTTTTGCCCGAATCACTCATTCACAACCTCATCTATACGTACGATATCTTAAATTAATCCAGCAGACTAAATCTTTCAGCAAGAAAATCTACAAATTCCTGCCGTTTCACATCAATTAAAACCTCAGTATTTGGTTTTGCTGAAAGAAAAGCGCGCATATCGGTAACGGTACAACCGGCAGCTAATTCACCTCCGGTATCAATAGCAACATGTTTATGCACTGAGGTAAATAAATCGGGTCTGATTAGCCAGGCAACAGCACAAGCATCATGCAGGGGACTGCCGCCGAACTGGGGAAAATTTTCCTCATGAAAGGTCACAAAGAAATCCAGCAGTTCTGCCGCAAGACCTGCAGCTTTTGTCCCAATATTTCTGAATCTTTCAGTATCTTCCCGGGTAATAATTGCTTTATGAGTAACATCAAGGCCAGCCATAGTAATCAGGAGACCTGATTTAAAAACAATGTCAGCTGCCTCAGGATCAACCAGTATGTTGAACTCGGCAGCGGGTGTCCAGTTACCACCCTCAGCTGCACCACCCATGAGGGAAATCCGTTCTATTTTATCCTTTAGTTCAGGATAAGCTATAAATAACAAGGCTATATTTGTTAAAGCCCCGGTTGGAACAAGGATCACTTTTCTCTCAGATTCACGAAGGATTCGTGCAATTAGCTCAACTGCAGAACAATCTTCGATAGGAAACCCGGGCTCAGGGAGATCCGGACCGTCAAGGCCTGTTACTCCATGTACTTCCGGGGCTATTATAAGTTCCCGAAAAAGAGGTTTGGGACACCCTTTTGCAACTGGAACCTGTAATCCGAGAAAAGTCAGTATCTTTTGAACATTTAGAGTTGTTTTTTCAACTGTCTGATTCCCGGCAACACTAGTTACCCCGAGAATTTCAATCTCGGGGCTGGCATGTGCCAGGATTATGGCAATTGCATCATCATGACCCGGATCACAGTCAAGAATTATCGGAATTTTTCTCATTCTTTAGGTTCCATCTGCCTGCCGATCTTTAATAACATCCGTTGATACTGTTTTCTCTTAGTTGCTGTATAAAGGACTAACCCGACAACAGTAGCAACATACGGAATCATCTGGACGAATTCTGAAGGTACTCGCAGGAGCTGCAGTGAGTTAGATAATGCATCGAAAAAGCCGAAAAGAAGCGATGTAAAGAAAGACCCTATTGGGGTAGCCCCACCCATTGCTTCAGCTGCCAGAGCAATAAATCCACGACCTGCAGTCATATCCCTGCTGAACCATGAAACATATCCCATCGACATATACGCTCCACCAAAAGCGGCTATCATTCCACTTAAAGAGAGTGCAATGAATTGTGTCTTTTTTACACCGATGCCAACAGAGTCAGCTGCTTCAGGACTCTCCCCCACGGCACGTATTCTCATTCCAAGCGGTGTTTTGTAGATAAAATAGTGCATAAGAAAAACTGAGAGAAGCGCAAAGTATGTCAGCACATTATGACCGGAAAATATAGGTCCAAGTACTGGTATTTTATCCAGCAGCGGAATAGTAATTTTCGGCAGTACTTTGCTTGCAAGAGAAGATGAAATACCTTTATCTCCGGCAATCAGGTAGAGAACAAAAATTGTTCCACCGCTGGCCAGGAGGTTCAAGGCAACAGCGGCAAGGATAACATTTGTCTTCAATTTCAGGTGAAAATACCCCAACAGCATTCCCATCAAAGTTCCCATTAGAACTGCCATGAATAATCCAAGCCATGCACTATGAAACCAGGTACTAAAAAGTACACCTGTGAGTGCCGTTATCAGCATGATACCTTCAAGAGCAATATTGATGACACCTGCACGGTCTGAAACCAACGCAGCGAGTGCAGCAAAAAGTATTGGTGTGGTTACACGAAGTACGGAATAGCCGAACTGTGTGGTAAAGATTATCTGTAGAAAGTCTTTCATCCCTCAACCTCCTGTGCTGTATTATCGGCTTTAGGCAGGTTTTTGGTTGCATCACGAAAAACCATTTTGTACTGTGCCTTTTCCAGAAAGCCAGCTGCAGCAATCAGTATGATCATGACAGCCTGGATTATTGCAACTATCTCATTTTGCACATCCGACTGCCTGGACATAAGATCCGCACCGATTCGCAGGTAAGCAAGAAAGAATGCCGCTAAGGGAATATAGGCAGGGTTTCTTCTTGCTAAAATAGCAACAATAACACCTGACCAACCATATCCCGGTAACTGTGCAGTCCAGCTGAACCTTCGGTACAGTCCAAGCAGTTCAATGGATCCACCGGCTCCGGCTATAAATCCACCAATAAGCTGAGCGCTAATTACTACAGCTGCAGTCTTTATTCCTGCATATTCGGCAAAAAGGCTATTAAATCCGGTTAATCGGTTTTTATATCCCCAGCGGGTTCTATAGTTAAAAAAGTACATAGCAGCAACAGCTAGTAAAGCAATAATTAAACCAAAATGCACCCGTGTTTTAGGAATGATAACTGGTAGTTTTGCTGTTGCGGGCAGCAGGAAAGATACCATAGCACCGGCATTTGGATCTCTCAAAAAATAGTTAATAAGGTAGAGTCCAAAGAAAAATGCTATATAATTAAACATAAGTGATGAAACCAACTCACTAGCACCCCACTTCACTTTAAGAAGTGCGGGTATACCGCAAAATACTGCTCCGGTCAATCCTCCCATGAGAATTGTGACAACAGGATGAATAAAAGCCGGCATAGGCCAGAGAATTGCTACAAATGAGGATACTACAGCACCCATGAAAAATGCACCCTCTGCCCCAAGATTAAACTGGTCAGCCTGAAACATGATCCCGACTGCCAATCCGGTAAAAATAAGGGGAATCATCATCTCCAGAACATTTCCAAAGTGTCTCATACTATCAAGTGGCCCAAAAAGGAATGCCTTTAACGCAACACCAGGCACATCGCTTACCAGAAGTATAGTTACCAATGCAATTACGAGCGATATTGCAACTGCCAGGACAGTGCGTAGTGATTCAAAAGCAAGCTTTTTATTTTTCATAAACTACACCTCCAATTTCTTCCGGAGTCTGGTGCTTGATACCCAGCATATAGAGTCCAAGCTCTTCTTCGTCAACTTTTGAAGCATCCGCAAAATATGCAGTAATCTCACCCTCATACATAACAATCAGACTATCAGAGAGTTCAAGAACCTCATTCAGATCAGCAGAAACAAGCATAACCGCTGAATCCTCATCACGCAGTTCAACAAGTCGGTTGCGTATAAACTCTGTTGATCCTACATCAATACCTCTGGTTGGCTGGTCTGCAATAATAAGCAGGGGTTTAGAGGAAAATTCTCTGGCAACAACAACCTTCTGAATGTTTCCGCCTGACAACATGCCTACCTCCTGCAAAGGAGAGCTGCATTTAATCTTGTACTCTTCAACAAGTTTCTGCGACAGATTTCTGATAGCCTTTGGTTTAGTAAGTATCTTACCAGTAAACTCTTTTGAGTCGAATTTATCAGCAAGAACATTCTGTTCGATGGTCATTTCACTGGCAACACCATAGGTCATTCGATCTTCAGGAATATGACAGGTTCCCAGTTTCCTGATCTCTTTAATTGATTTCTTATTCACTACCTCACCACGAATGCTAACTTCTCCATGAGAAATTCGACTCAGGCCGGTTATTCCTTCAACCAGTTCTCTTTGACCATTCCCTTCAACTCCGGCAATCCCCAGAATTTCACCTTTCCTCACCTGAAAACTGATTCCCTTAACGGCTTTCTGACCTAAATTATTAGCCATTACCAGATCTTTAACTGATAGTACTATCTCTTTGGGTACTGCAGGATCCTTCTCAACTTCCAGAATTACATCACGTCCTACCATCAGACGGGAAATATCAGTGGGGGTAACATCAGAGGTGTTAAATGTTCCCTTCGTCTGACCATTTCTCATAATGGTAATTCTGTCGCAAAGTTCTTTAACTTCATGCAGTTTGTGGGAAATGAATATAATAGTATTGCCCTGATCTTTAAGAAGTTTAAGCTCCAGAAACAACTCTTTAGTCTCCTGAGGAGTAAGAACTGCGGTAGGTTCATCAAGAATCAGTATTTCAGCTCCACGATAGAGTGCTTTTAGAATTTCTACTTTTTGTTTTATGCCAACAGAAAGAAACTGTACTTTTGCCAGCGGATCTACAGAAAGATTGTATTTTTCAGCAAGTGCCCGGGTTTCGTTAATAGCTTTCTGCAAGTCAATTCTCAGACCCTTTTTCGGCTCCACGCCAAGAATCATATTCTCTGCAACAGTAAGAGAGGGAACAAGCATAAAATGCTGGTGAACCATACCAATCCCATTCGCAATTGCTATATGTGGAGAGTCGTTTTTGATCTCCTCACCATTTAGTAAAATCCTGCCTTTCTGAGACTCCTCAAGGCCAAAAAGAATTCTCATTAAGGTAGATTTTCCGGCACCATTCTCCCCTACAAGGGCATGAATCTCCCCTTTCCGTATAGAAAAATCCACCTCGTTATTTGCTACGATCCCATTCGGATATACTTTGGTGATTTTCTCCATTGTCAACAATGCAGCATCGTGCATAGCAGTTCTCCTGTTCAGTCCCTAGAATATGAAAATGGGGATGCAGAGTGCACCCCCATACTCATGTAATGTAAATTTTTTTAACCTGAGTCTATTTTATAATAGACTTCATATAATGTATTACTACAAGGGTTAATTTATTTTACAGCGTTTCTTAATGAATTGAGTTCTTCTGTGGTGAGTCCAAATGCTGATGATACTACAATGTCACCATCCATGATTTTCTGCTCAACATCAAGAACAAAATCTCTGATTTCCTGAGGTACTACACTCTTGAATATGTCATTGTCTGCAAGACCTACACACTCTTCAGCAAATCCAAGCACTTCTGCTGTACCATAAGGAGCTGTTCCTTCCATGTGCATTTTAACAGCTCTGAAGAGAGAGTTGTCAACTCTTTTTAGGGCTGAAGTAGTAATCAGGTCAGCTTTTGCAGGATCGCTAACAGCAAAGATTTCTGCCTGGTCTGAGTCAACACCAATTGCATATCGCTGAACATCTTTTGCGGCATCAAGCTGTCCAAGACCTGCCTGTCCGGCTACGTTAAAACCAATATCTGCACCCTGATTGTACTGTGCAAGAGCCATCTCTTTACCCTTTGCAGAGTCACTGAAAGAACCGATGTAGGAGATACCAACTTTGATACCTTTGTCTACATACTGAACACCTTCGATATAACCAACGAGGAAGTCGTTTATTACGGGAATATCCATTCCACCAAGAAATCCAACTACTTTATCATCATTGGCAAGGGGCATGTCAGATAATGTTACTTTTGCAGCCAGTGCACCAGCTACAAAGGATACTTCATTCTGTTTATATCCGATTGAGTATACATTGCTAAAATCGCCGCCGGCATAGTTTACAGAGGTATCAAAGATTACATACCTGTTATCAGGATACATCGGAGCAGTGGCCTCAAGCATTTCTGTCATCTGCCAGGTTCCAACAATAATAACATCGTAATCTGCATCAGAAATATCAAGGAGAGTTGGTTCCCATTTAGTCTCATCATAGCTCATTTCGATTGTTCTTACTTCGATCTTGTCACCATACTCTTCTTTCAGCATCTTCATACCATTGTCAGCTGAGTCAAAGAAAGATTTATCACCAAGGGTACCATTTAAAAGCAGTGCAACTTTAAGAACATCAACTTCAGCTTTTTCAACAACCTTATCTTCAACTTCTTTGACTTCTTTTACAGCCGCCTCTTCAGCTTTACACCCGACAAACAACATTCCTACAATTATCAACATACACATCAATAAAACTAAAAATTTTTTCATCCATTTCTCCTTAAAAAAAATTTCTATTTCCACTCAGCAACCATATCCTTGACTTCCTGAATATTATTATTATCACCCTTGGATGGATCTGAAATCTTCGCAAATTCTTCCAGAAGCCAATCGGTAATAATTCTGGCCTCTTCTCGATCAGTTATATCACCAAGTTTTTTGGAGGTATAAATAGGAGAGAACCCAACACCTAACGAGGATTCAAAAAATGCCTGTTTATCATGTTCATTTTTTGCATTTTTAAATTTTGAATTCCTATTCTTGATCTCTCTTTCTCTGATTTTTGCATTCCAGTTTCTTTTCCAGAGAGTCTCTGCCAGACTTTTGAAATACGAAATCTTAAGATCTTCTTCAGCATAGGTATTTATTGCTCTGCGTGCAAAAGATACTGCAAAAGAAGCATTACCAAAAGATATCGGCCAGCCGGGAAGTTTTAGATAGAGTCTGCTGAAGACGTACCATGCATCGGCATACATCTTGTCATATTCAATTACTTTCAGTAAATCCTCTTTCATGGGACCGGCTTTAAAAAGTGAATCAAGAATACCTTTTGTCTCTCCCCATCGTCCAACATTCGAAGAACGCCAGTAATAGGAATCCGCAGAGGGATAGAGCTCTGTTGCCATGGTCGCGTAATCGCTTCCCTGTGTGAACATTTCAAGAAGGGTTTCCCTGGAAGTACCTGCATCTTCTTCATCATCGGTGATATTCAACTGGAACTTTGCCATTCTCCAGTAAATCTCAGCTTTTTCCTGATTTGTACCTGCTGCAGGCAGGGCATTTTCCATCAATTCAAATCCCTCAATATACTTTTCAGCATCAAACAGGTCGTCAGCCTGCTGCAGGATGTTATCTGCGGCAAGTAATGCGAATGCAGGAAGCAGCAGAATAAGTAATACTAAACAAACTTTTCTCATATCGACTCCTTATTAACCCATTGGTACGGAGGCTGGAAACCGGAGACCGGAGACCGGGATCCGAAAACATGGGATGATACCGGATTGATGATTATTTTCATCTAAACCAGCTAATGAACATCATAGTACAGATTGGTAAAAAAATCGAGTTTTTTAATCGGATGATGATATTTGAATTTTAGATCATGTCTTTTGCTTACTTGCTAAACACTTGTTTATTTCTCTATACTGAAATCATGATAAAAACTCTCACAACAAGAGAACGGGAAGTTCTTGAAATCATTACACACAATCCGCTGATCAGCCAAAAAGAGCTCGCCGATCGCCTGGGAATTACCCGGTCATCAGCAGCAGTACATATATCCAACCTGATAAAAAAGGGGCATATTGCAGGAAAAGGCTATGTCACAACCCAAGATCCCTACGTTGTTCTTGCCGGTGCAGCAAATCTCGATATTCTGGGATTCACAAAAGATCCGCTCATCCCGCGTGATTCAAATCCCGGCCATGTCCGAATGTGTCCGGGAGGTGTAAGCAGAAATATTGCAGAAAACCTCTCCCGGCTCGGAGTCAGAACTGAATTGATCACTGCTGTGGGAAATGGTATTGCAGGGAAATATATACTTGAAAATTGTGCCTCAGAGGGAATAAGCACCCGGCACTCTCTCATTCTGCAGGATGCAACCTCCTCAATATACTTGGCCCTTATGGATAATGATGGTGATATGGCTCTGGCTCTTTCAGACATGTCGATATCGGATAATATCACAAAAGAGTATCTGCGTAAAAAGAAAGATCTGTTTGATTCAGCTACCGTTATTGTTGCTGACACCTGCCTCTCTGCTGAATCTCTTGAATACCTGCTGGACAATACGCATAAAACCATAACTTGCATCGATCCCGTATCTGTCATAAAAGGGAGAAAACTAATTCCTATGGTCGGCAGAATACATACCTTGAAAATGAATAAACTGGAAGCTGAAGCGTTATCAGGAATAGAAAAAACTGACAATGACTCATTAAGAAGAACTGGTGATTATTTTCTGAAAAAGGGGACACAACGTGTGTATATAACTCTTGGTGCTGAGGGAGTTTTCTACTGCAGTGCAGAGACTCACGGCTTCTATGCACCTCCGCCTGTCGGAGTGGTAAATGGTTTCAGTGTAGTTAATGCTACCGGTGCAGGAGATGCTTTTATGGCAGGGGTCGTATTCGCTTCGTTAAATCAGTATACTATTGAGGAAACTGTCCGTTTTTCTTCTGCTGCTGCCGGGCTTGCTTTATCCAGTGAGTCGACAGTAAACCCGGACATGAGCAGGGTGCTCATTGAACAGACTCTGAAGAACCGAGGAGAAACAAAATCATGATGGAAACATATCTTGATATAGCTGAAGAGGTGTCTCAGGCACTCAAAGAAAACAGACCAGTTGTGGCACTCGAATCCACAATTATCACTCACGGTATGCCCTACCCTGAAAACATTGAGAGTGCAAAAAACTCTGAAAAAATAATTCGTGAGGCAGGAGTTGTTCCTGCAACAATAGCGGTTATCAAGGGAAAGATCAAAATCGGTCTCTCGGATGCAGAGTTGGATTATATGGGGAAAAACAGTGACATACCAAAAGCCAGCCGAAGAGATATGGCTCTTCTGATATCACAGGGGTTGGATGGGGCAACAACAGTAGCCACCACTATGCTCTGTGCGGCTCTGGCCGGCATCAGAGTCTTTGCTACCGGCGGAATCGGCGGAGCACACCGAAATGCTCAGAAAACATTCGATATTTCCGCAGACTTGCAGGAACTTGCCCATACTAACGTTGCAGTAATTTGTGCAGGGGTAAAATCAATTCTCGATATTGGCCTCACCCTTGAATACCTTGAGACACATGGAGTTCCTGTTATCGGGTACGGTACAGATATGTTACCGGCTTTCTATACCAGGGAAAGCGGGTACCCGGTTGACTACAGACTAGACACCCCTGAGGATATCGCAAAAGCCCTGAAAATAAAATGGGATCTGGGTCTGCAGGGAAGTATTATTATAGCCAATCCTATACCTGAGAAATATGAGATGGAAGAATCTTATATTAGCCAGATTATTGAGGAGGCTGTACTGGAAGCGGAAAAACAGCAGATCCATGGAAAGCACATTACACCCTTTATCCTGGCGCGGCTTCACAAACAGACTGGAGAGAGAAGTCTTTTCTCGAACAAACAACTGGTCTATAACAATGTACGTATTGCGGCAGAAATTGCCAAAGCATATTCAAAACTTAGCTGACCTCATACCATGACTCCCCAAGGCACACCTTCTATCAACATTTTCCGGAAAACCTGTTGATAGGGTAGCTGTCTTTACACAAATACCATTCACGCTAACGATCCCGACTTTCACCCTGAACCATTTCATAGATACTCTGATTCTCTCGCTCGTTTGAGAATAAAAAGTGTAA
This sequence comes from uncultured Spirochaetales bacterium, assembly GCA_964567895.1. Classification (GTDB taxonomy): domain Bacteria; phylum Spirochaetota; class Spirochaetia; order JABMQR01; family JABMQR01; genus JABMQR01. The sequence continues at coordinate 13,309 of CAZMOX010000037.1, forward strand.
TAAAGATTATCAGCAAGGGGTTTTTATGTGTCATAGCGAAATTCTATACATTTTTCTCTGTTTAGTGAATATGTACTTGACTTTTAGTTAGATTTCTAACATTTTGATTTTAAACTATATTTTTAATTAAGGATCGATCATGGATGAAATAAATCAAAATCCAATGATGCTCATATTCAGCCTTTTTCCTACATTGATTCGTTCTGTCTTACATGGATTTGAATCAGAGTATGGAAACCGGGCAGGATTGAATCATACGCAGGTCAAGACCCTGCTGCATATCTATAAGCAAGGCCCATCACCCATGTCAGGCATTTGCCGCCATGTAAGTCTGGAAAAGGGATCAATGACTTCTGTTGTAGATACTTTATTAGCTAATGGTCTGGTTCAACGAAACAGTGACGGAAATGACAGGAGAAAAGTCCTTGTCAGTCTGACAGAAACAGGAAAACTCACCGCAAAACAGTGCAGTGATGATGTGTCCCGTTATATTTGCAAAAGGCTTTCCGTCCTTTCAGAGGAAGAAAAAAAACAATTCTGGGACTCTTTGACGACTCTCGAGAAAATTGCCCGGCAACTACAGGAGAACCCGCATGAGTAACGGTGACAAAAAAGCAGAAAAAAAGGCGGCAAAGACCTTAAAAGCTTCTGCTCAAGCGATTAATTCCAAGACATTTCTGGGAACAGAACCCATTTGGGCTCTTCTTAAGCGGCTCTCGGTCCCTGCAATAATCGGCATGCTCGTCAATGCACTCTATAACTTTGTTGATACAATTTACGTTGGCCAGGGTGTAGGCCCACTGGCAATCGGCGCCTTAAGTATTGCATTCCCTGTTCAGATGCTGATTTCTGCCTTTGCACAGATGTTCGGAGTTGGTTCGGCATCAATCATCTCTCGCCGTCTTGGAGAAAAGAATGAGGTAGCCGCCGCCAATGCAGCAGGAACTGCACTCTCTGCTACGGTGATCACAGCCCTTGTCATCACCGTTCTCGGTACAATATTTATAGAACCACTGCTTGCAGCATTTGGTGCAACAGATAATATCCTGCCCTATTCCAGAGACTACCTCTCAATCATCCTTTACGGGTCAATATTCATCTCAATCTCGATGTCCTCAAATAATATCATTCGCGCAGAGGGAAAAGCTAAAGCCGCTATGTTCATCATGGTTATTGGTACCGGCGCAAATTTGATCCTTGATCCAATATTTATTTTTGGATTCAACATGGGTATTCGGGGTGCGGCTGTTGCCACGGTAATAAGCCAGATTCTCTCTGCTTTATATGCGATCAGGTTTTTCGTAAAAAACGAGAGCATACTCCCCCTGCATTTGTCCTCTTTCAAAATTCGTTTGAAAGTGCTCTGGGAAACGGTGATCCTGGGCTTCTCATTCTTTGTTCGGCAGGCCGGCGGCAGCCTGATGGCTCTGGCTGTCAATAATATGCTGAAAATATACGGCGGTGATATGGCTATTGCTGCCTATGGTATGGTGCTTCGGGTTATGATGTTCTTTCTCATGCCTGTATTCGGTCTTGTCCATGGATTCCAGCCTATTGCCGGGTACAACTATGGTGCAAAAAAGATGGACCGAGTCAAAGAAGTTGTCTGGAAGGCGATTCTGATATCTACCTTGATTGGGCTTTTTGGATTTCTTCTTATAATGTTTTTTCCCAAATTCATACTTACGATATTCACCTCTGACGCTCAGGCTCTTGCTATTGCAGTCCCTGCCTTGAGAACAGTAATGATGCTGATTCCTCTCCTGGGAGTTCAGGCTATCGGTTCAACCTTTTTCCAGAGTACCGGCAAAGCTATTCCGGCATTTTTCCTGGGACTAAGCAGGCAATTTCTTTTTCTTATTCCATTGGTTCTTATACTTCCGGGATTTCTTGGTTTATCAGGTGTATGGATTGCCTTTCCAATAGCCGATTTAATGGCGACTTTAATCACTGCCACCTGGATGCTTATTGAATTGAAAAGAATGTGCAGAAAATTTAATGTTGAACAATTAATTGATGGAGAAGGCGCTGGAAACCATTGTTAGAATAAAATTTTAATAGTGCGGGGGTCGATCTTAACCCCCGCTTCCTGGAAACCTATATTAGTAATGCGGGGGTCGCTCTTAACCCCCGCTTCCTGGAAACCTATATTAGTAATGCGGGGGTCGCTCCCCACTCGTCCGCTCTTCCGCTGCAAGTTCCAGTAAATCTTCCAGCTTCTTTGAGAGAAGGTCTGTTTTACTCTCCAGATCCCTAATCCGCTGCTGTTGATCAATTACCACCTCATTTAGCTGCTGGATCAGATCATCCTGATAGGCAACTTTTGTCTCTAAACGTATTATGCTCTCTTCCGACATTCTCTGCCTCCCGGATTGGTTGTGAGAATCATACTACACCAGCAGAAGCCATGTATCAACTAAAAACAGCCTGCCGAAAATTACAAACAAGTGCTCTTTTCAGCAAGAATTAGCATAAATCATGACTTTCTTTCCATCTACAATTACTCCTGATTTCGCATTGTGGCATATTGCATAATTTTTTCCGGTCTTTTCCCCCTCACACATAACCACGATCCGGTCGCGCATTCGAAAGACTTCCCCTCTTTCACAAGTTCATTCATCAAGGTATAAATTTTACTTTTTGCTAATTTCCTCCTGACAGGTTTTTCGGGAGCTGATCCAGACTGGGTGTCTTAACTTTCAGCTTGTCAACAAACTTTTTTGTAATTTTCTAATAATATGCTATTTTTGAAATTGCCACAGGTACTACTCTTTTTTGTTTATTTCTATTAGCACCATTCCCAAAATTTGTCAAATACCATATACTGTTTCTTCAAACAGTATCGGGGGATAAACCTATGACAAATCTGGTAACTCAGACTCTTAAAGAAGATCTTTCCGAAACAGGAGACATAACCAGTCAAGCAATATTTACCACTGAGAAAGATATCTTCAACCTGGTATCAAAAGATACTGGAATCCTTTGCGGATCCACAACTGCAATTGAAGTTTTTAACGAAGTTGATGCCGAAATATCAGTAACTTTCCTGAAACATGATGGTGACGAGCTGTCACCCGGTACTCTTGTAGCAGTCATCTCCGGAAAAGTCCGTTCTATTCTGACCGCTGAACGTACTGCGCTGAATTTCCTCTCTCATTTAAGTGGAATAGCCACAAAGACTCATAGATATACCCTCGCTGCAAAGGGAGCGGTAGTCCTTGATACCCGAAAAACTATTCCCGGTCTGCGTGAGCTGGAAAAATATGCTGTTACCTGCGGCGGCGGACAAAACCACCGAATGGGTCTGTATGATATGGTCATGATTAAAGATAATCATATAGATGCTGCCGGCGGTATTCCCCAGGCAGTACAGCGAATTCGGGATATGTGGGGTGATACCTATCGGATTGAAGTGGAAGCCAGGACTCTTGAAGAGGTTAGATTGGCACTCGATTCAGCCGCAGACAGGATTATGCTTGACAATATGCCTCTTCAGATGATGAAGGAAGCGGTACTTATGGTTGGCGAAACAGCAGAAACTGAAGCCTCTGGAAATGTTACCCTTGAAAGAATCCCCTCAATCGCCGATACAGGTGTCAATTTCATTTCTGTAGGGGGACTGACACATACGGTTACCGCTTTTGATTTTTCTCTTCGGAAATAGCGTTAACAACTCATGGCAGCAGGTATCTGACTGATGAGATACCAGAGGAATAATAGATTATGAATAAACGTATCGGGGAACTAAAAAAACAACTTGGTGATCAGCTTATCATTCCTGCTCACCATTATCAAAAACAGGAGATCATTGCCTGTGCTGATATTATCGGTGATTCGTACAAACTTGCCGTCGATGTCAGTAACACCGATGCCGAGTACATTGTCTTCTGTGGTGTCAAATTTATGGCCGAGGGAGCAGCAATTCTGGCAAAAGAACATCAGAAAATCATTCTCCCAGCTCCCAGTGCAGGATGCCCGATGGCCGATATGATTTCGATTGATCAAGCGGAAAATGCCATGCAGAATATACAAGAGTTCTGCGGACAGAGAGCTATACCTGTCGTCTACATGAATGCGTACGGCGATATAAAAGCACTCAGCGGGCGATACGGCGGCTCGGTATGCACCAGCTCTAATGCACAAAAAGTCATGACTTATTACCTGCAGAAAAATCTCCCCATTTTCTTTACTCCCGACTATTGTCTGGGCATAAATACCGCCAGAAAACTTTCCCTGCCCGACGAGCAGATTGCAATAGTGCGGCAGGACTGCACTATAGAGACCACCGGGAAACCAGAGGATATCAAGCTGTTTCTCTGGGACGGAAACTGCCGGGTGCATCAGAAATTTACCGTAGATCATATTGAGCGCATCCGGGATAAGCACCCCGGAATAACAGTTATCGTACATCCGGAAGTTAAGGAACCGGTTGCGGCAGCAGCCGATTATGCCGGTTCCACCCAGTATATTTACAATATCATTCAAAAAGCTCCTGCCGGCAGCATCTGGGGAGTTGGAACTGAATATAATTTTGTATCCCGGGTTGCTGCAGACTTTCCTGACAAATTCATCTTCCCAATCTTCGAATCGCACTGCCGGGATATGGAAGAAATAAACATTAATAACCTCCAGTCCATGCTTGAGGCTATTGCTGATGATACACTGCTGCTAAAATACCCGGATCATATTATTACTGTTCCAGAATCTATACGGAAAGATGCGGCCCGATCCATCAACAATATGATCTCTATAGTCCAGGAAAATTAAATATGAAAACAATATATGACGCAGTTATTATCGGTACGGGAATTGCCGGTCTCACCTGTGGTATCGCTTTGAAAGAGGCTGGTAAAGATGTTTTACTCATCACAAAGGAGTCATCTGTTTCAAGTACCAACACTCAACATGCACAAGGCGGTATTATTGCATGGCGTGAAGGAGATTCTGCCGACAGCCTTTCAAATGATATTTTTGAGGCCGGTTGCAGATATAATAACAGGCAGGCAGTAAGAGCTCTTAGTGAAAACGGCCCCAAACTGGTCATTGATTTTCTTATTAACCATACCGGAACCAAATTTGACCATAATGATGCCGGGGAGCTGGACTACACTGAAGAGGCTGCTCATTCACAGAGAAGAATTGTACATTATCAGGATTTGACTGGAGAAGAAATTCAACGATCTTTAATTGAATATGCGAAAAAAATAGGATTGCAAATTCTTACTGACACCACGGCTATTGACCTTATAACCAATAACCATCACTCTCTCGATACTCAGGAGCTGTATACTGCAAGGGAAGTTATGGGGATATATGCTTTGGCCAATACAACCGGTGAAGTCAGGAGAATCCCTGCACATACTGTAGTCCTTGCAACCGGCGGTATCGGAAATCTCTATCAGCATACAACAAATCCGAAATCCGCGACAGGAGACGGTATTGCCATGGCCTACAGGGCTAATGCTGATATTATCAACGCTGAATTTGTACAATTTCATCCAACTTCTCTCTTCCACCGTGATATAAAGCGTTTCCTTATCTCGGAATCCTTACGAGGCGAAGGAGCACGATTGACAGATCTAAACGGACATCAATTTATGCAGGACTATTCAGAATTGCAGGATCTTGCACCCCGTGATGTGGTGGCAAGGAGTATTTACGATAAAATGGGGAAAGACGGTTCGGAATATATCCTTCTTGATCTTGCAAATCATTATACCGGAACAGAACCCATCGAAAAGCGGTTCTCAAAAATATACACAACCTGTTTAGGCGGAGGGATAGATATTACCCGGAAGCCGATACCCGTTGTTCCTGCTGCCCATTATTTTTGCGGCGGCATAAAGGTAGATACAAACGGTCAAACATCAATCAGGAATCTCTTTGCGGTCGGTGAAGTAAGCTGTACCGGTTTGCACGGTGCAAACAGGCTCGCTTCAACTTCTCTACTGGAAGGGTTGTTGTGGGGTAAAAATTGTGCTGACTTTATTAGTAAAAGCAGAAACCGGATATCAGAAAATAGGTTCAGTGCTATTCCGGAATGGAGCAGTCCGGCATCCGGAATAGAATTTGATCCCCTTCTTTTGAAACAGGATTGGCAGGAGATAAGGATGACTATGTGGAATTACGCCGGAATCGTACGAACCACAAAAGGACTGACCCGTGCACGAGCTGATTTAAGCTACTTTTCACACAGGATATTTGATTTCTACCAGCACTCCTCTCTAAATAAGGAAATTATCGAGCTGAGAAATGCCGTTATCAGTGCAGGAATCATCGTTAACGCGGCACTGCACAATACCCGTTCGATCGGCTGCCACTATATCGCGGACAAGTAGTACAAATACTATCTCTGCAAATCTCAATGTATAGTAGTTCAAACTAAATGTATTATTTACTTGACTTTATGTATGATATATATTACACTTCAAACATCACGGAGGTGGAATTATGAGTGTTCAGATGAAACGTGCTATTTTAAATCTGGTTATTTGGTTATCTGTTTTCTTGCTGTTTTTAATTGTATTTTTCAGTGGTAACACAGTCGCTGACTGGGATACCAACAGGGTAAAAATATTCACGCTGGCTTCTTTCTTGGCTATAGGCTATATAGGACAGTTGATTTTAAGCATAGTATTTAGAAAAAGAAAAAATATAATCAACACAGATGAAAGAGATGCCATGATCCTGAACAAGGCTATGTCCAATAGTTTCATAGTCACTTTAGTCTATCTATTCCTGGTTGCCATATCTCTTTATCTATACTATGAAAAAAACGGTTTTGTTCCTGTCGCCTGGCTGTGGTTTATTGCTTATAACGTAGTAATGGCAGCAAATATTACTACTTCCGGCTTTTTAATTTTCCAACACCACAGAGGCGGTAATTAATGGTGTTTACAGAATGCACT
>CAZMOX010000038.1:0-20053 GCA_964567895.1 uncultured Spirochaetales bacterium
GTCTGGATAAGTCGTTTTGTGGTATAACATTCATTTTAGCTAAAAGCCAGTCTTCAATTAGGGGACGGAGGAATCGCCATTGGTTTGCAATTTTTGCACAGGGTATTTCCTGGTTCTTGATCATTTTAAGTATTGTTTTTTCTGATAGTTTTAAGTAGTTAGCAACTTCTGTTAAAGTCATTAGATTATCGTTATTTTCCATTAAATTCCCCTATATTCCACAATATGGTATTAGGGTGAATTTTTGTCAATAGGTAAAAGTGGATTTTTATTTTTTAATTGGAATGATTGTTTTTTTATGGGAATGAAAATAATAAAAGGGATACTCCCGAAAGCCAGAATGGCTGCTATTTTATACGTAAGATCGTAGCCGATTTTCTCAATATAATATCCAACAAGAAGTATTATAAATGATCGGATAATGAAACTGGAAGTCATATACATGCCATTTGCAAAAGCGGGTATATGGGAATTGAAATCCTGAATCAATGCTAGAATAACCGGACCAGAAGAAAACAAGAAGAAGCCTAATACGGCAAGAATTGGTATAATAAACTTATCATCAGCTACAATTAATAACCACATCAGAAGTGGACAGGCAAGACTTGCAATAAGTAGGGTCTTCTTCTTGCCAATTTTATCAGAAACAGGGCCGGCAAACAGGGTTCCCACAGCGCCTGAGAATTGTAGTACGGCGAGTGAAAAACTTGCTGAAATAATTGTTTTCCCTTGATCCACCAAATATACAGGTAGATAGAATGTAACAGCGACATTTATTGCTGTCCTAAAAAACAAGAATCCACCCAGCAATGTTAGCAGCGGGATTAATTCCTTGATTGCGGTGCTTGTCCGCACCCTGATTTGCTTTTGAACCGCGTCCTTATCAACAACAAAATCTTTCAATTTTACATAAAGCACAAATGAAGCTGCCAGGCCGAAAGGTATTAGTCGCCAGGTTCCTTCAATACCCCAGATAGTAACTGCACCGGTTATGATTAATGGTCCTAAAGTTCTGGAAAGTTCTCCCCCTAACATGTAGTAGCTCATTCCCCTGCCAGTTTTATTGGCTGACAGGTTCTTGATTAACACCGGGGAAGGGATATGAAACAGGGTTGAGCTGATACCCATAACAAAGACCATAATAGCCAGTACCGTATAGCTTGGAGCGATTCCGATGAGGCTCATAATAACTGCAGTTATTCCCGGTGCAAAAATAACGAAATATTTAACACTAATTTGATCTACCAGTAACCCTAAAAAAGGGTTAAATAACGAGGGTGAATTCTTGATGACATCGAGCATTCCTGCCAAAGGGAGAGAGAAACCGAGTTTACCAACGAGAAGAGGAATCATTGGGGCTAAGAAAGATGAATATACATCATGGAACAGGTGTCCGAATGATATAGCAAGTATTTTCCCGGATTGAAACTTTTTCAATGTAAAAACCTTTAATAAAAGAGAAAATTTGAACGTCGTTCGTTTTGGTGATTCTGGTTATCGATATATATTTCAAATGGTGAACATATGACCAAAATAATTATTTTACTGGGAATAAGCAAACTCCTTACGTTTAATTCATAGATAGTTCCTGTTTTTTTTGCTTTCCAGCATTTTAGCGAGGGTTATAGCCGCAGAACCTCCGCCAACAACTATGATACTCAAATTTTTCCATCAAACTATTTTTTGTTTTTCATGCTGATATGGTCACGGATTTCACCCCTAGCCCACTCAGATTTTATTTTTTTATAATTATCCTTAATCATTTTAATTGATTCATAAATTGGGATATCATCAATTAATAGGCATACAAATTTCTTACGAATTTGTTTAAGATTGGGTCCGTAAACTTTTGATACAGCAGTATTCACCCCATATTTCTGAAGCATTCCCGATACACTTTTCGCTTTTTCAGGATCAGCATGCACATCAATATCCTCTTCTTTAGTTGAATTAACTACTCTTTGTATCAAGATAGAATTGTTCTCGGTTATAGAATATATATCAAAAAACCTGGAATCACCAAAGTGTCTGCTCATGAAAGTTTTTCCATTATCGGTTGCTAAAGCAGCCGTAATAATAAATTCTTTTTTTTCCTCTTCTCCACCCAGCATAGTTCTGTCCTTATATTGAATATAAATATGATTATAATAGTAGTAATAATAACAGAATAATGAACATATGTCCAAAAGTCAACACTCTTATCAATAAAATATGATGAGAGAAAGTTGAGAGTTACTGGTGCAATTTATGCGAAAGATAGGTATGGTATAAAGTGTTTTGTATAGAATACGCAGGATACCATCAGGGATCCTGATGCAGATATAAAAATCCTTACGGGTCTGGTTGAGAGCCATTTTATGGCCGGAGCTTCCGGTGGGAGAAAATCAATTTGCCCGGGGCTGATAGGGGAAGCTGGAACATTTATTTTTCATGGACCGGAAATGCTTGATGATCCGAAATCCACTGACCTTGTACTTGCTGGTAATCCTTGTCATGAAGAGGCCTTGGAAGTGGCAAAAGCTGCTGGAGCAGATTTTATAGTAAACGTTACATTAGACAGTGCCTTTGCAGTTTCCGGTGTATTCGCAGGAGAGCTGGAAGCTGCTCACACAGCAGCTGTTGAGCAGGTCATAAAACATATCGGTGTTTCTTTTGAAAAGAGCTATGATGTGGTTATTTCTCATGCCGGGTTTGTAATTCTTGCAGCTGAGAATATTGATTCAGCTCATCCTGTAGGTGCTCTGACCTATCGAACAACTCTGCAGTTGTTGAAACTGCTGGGTGCAGAAAAGTTTATGAAATTGATAAAATCTCCTGATTGGGTATTTATTCCTGAGCTGTCTGTATGTGTTTTACTTGACGATCCGTATGGGATTCCAGTCAGGAAATAGTGAAGTGAATAGGATCAGCAACAATGACCAATGAGAGTATTATAGGATCTGTTCGGAATACTTTTTAAAATTACAAAAACAGAAAGAAACAAGAAACAGAAAAAATTGCCGGTCTTCTTGTAGAAAAACTTCGTAGAAGCATAGAAGATTATCCTTTCAAAAGCATTGCAATAGGAAGTTGCATCATATACTTGCCCTTTTTAGATACTTCGTGCATGCTGTATCTAAACAAAATAATCACATTTGATGAGGAGAAACCGGATGGGAAAGCAGCTGGCATTTGACGTAGAAAAATATTTAGAGGAACAGACTTCCGCAATCAGGGAGCGTGTCGCCCAATCTGATAATAAACTCTATCTCGAATTTGGGGGGAAACTTGTTTTTGATTATCATGCAGCCAGAGTTCTTCCGGGATTTGACCCGAACGTAAAGATGAAACTTCTCCAGAAGTTGAAAGATCAGGCTGAAATTATTCTTTGTATCTATGCAGGGCATATAGATCAACGAAAAACACGGGCAGATTTTGGCATAACCTATGATGCCGATGCCATGAAGCTTATTGATGATATCAGGGGTTGGGGATTGGAAGTAAACTCAGTTGTCGTTACCCGGTATGAAGATCAACCATCAGTTAGACAATTTATTAACTCCCTCGAACGCAGGGGTATCCGTGTATATATCCATCGGGCAACTAAAGGTTATCCTACCGATATCGACTTAATTGTTAGTGATGACGGATACGGCATGAATCCCTATATTGAGACAACAAAACCACTTGTGGTAATTACCGGTCCCGGATCAAACAGCGGAAAGTTGGGTACGTGCCTCTCCCAGCTCTATCATGAACATAAGAGGGGTGTACCTGCTGGGTATGCGAAGTTTGAGAGTTTTCCCATTTGGAATATCCCGTTAAAACATCCGGTTAATATTGCGTATGAAGCTGCAACAGCAGACCTGAAAGATGTAAATCTTATTGATCCGTTTCATCTTGAAACATATGGTATGACTGCTATTAATTATAATCGTGATGTTGATGCATTTCCCCTGTTAAAGCGTATTCTTGAAAAGATTTCAGGGAGTACTTCTATGTATCAATCACCAACAGATATGGGAGTAAACCGTATTGGATTTGCAATTATTAATGATGATGTAGCCTGTGATGCTGCTAAGCAGGAGATTATTCGGCGAACATTCCGTTATGCCTGTGAATATATGATGGGTCTCGGTTCCAAAGAGACTGTGGATCGGGCAAAATTAATCATGCAGGATGTTGGATGTACAGAAGCTGATCGTCCGGTTGTCAGTGCTGCAGAAAAAGCTGCTGTGGAGGCTCAGAGTGATCCTGAGAAGGGGAATGGTGGAATTTACTGCGGTGCAGCAATTGAGCTCTCTGATGGAACTATAGTTAATGGGAAAAATTCACCGGTTATGCATGCTGCCGCTTCGGCTGTGCTGAATGCAATAAAGCGACTAGCAGGTTTGCCTGATAAGCTCCACCTTATTTCACCATCAATTATCGAATCAATTGCAGAAATGAAACGCGCAATAAAAGATTCTGCCATGGTCACTATGGACCTTGAGGAGACGCTTATTGCATTAGGTACATCAACAGCATCCAGCAGTGGGGCATATTTGGCAGTAAAGCAGTTGAAAAAGCTGAAAGGCTGTGAAATGCATTTAACTCATATGCCTTCACCGGGTGATGAGGCTGGGTTGAGAGATCTTGGTATTCATTTGACCAGTAACCCCCGATTTTCATCTGACAGACTGCATAGCATTTAGTTGTATACAGAGAAAACATGAGTATAGTGCTTTGGGATCGAAATTTGCGATAACGAGATTGCTGGTAGATATTCCGGGCATTATAATCATAGCCTTGCTGCCTTAAGAAAACCCTTTATAAACCGGTAATTATATTGTAAAGTGGTAGAAATCGAATTAAGGAGTACCTATAAAAATGAAACAAGAAAACAATATAGCTCACGTAATATGTCTTAACGGGGGAAGTTCCTCAATAAAAGTATCTGTGAAAAGTATAAATAATGGTGAAGTTGGGGCGGTAGCTGATTTTAATTGCCAGGGACTTGGTACTGGTGAAGGTTATATAGATGCAAAGTTTAATGGAATAAAGGAGAAGTGGGAAACTCCGATGGAAAACCACAAATCTGCACTTCATGCTCTTACAGAGATTATTTCTGAACGTTTCCCGGAGTTAAATATTGTTGCTGTGGGTCACCGGGTAGTCCATGGCGGATCCACTTTTACTCAGACTACCTTAATTGATGGGATTGATGGGGAAGTGGTTAAGTCTATTGAAAAATTTTCTTCTCTTGCCCCACTGCACAATCCTGCAAATTTACAGATTATAGAGGCTTCATTGAGTGATCCTGTCTTTGGCAGTGTTCCCAATGCGGCTATCTTTGATACACAGTTTCATGCTGAAATGCCTGATTACGCTAAGCTCTATGCAGTGCCGAAGAGTTGGATCAAAGAGTATGGTATTCAGCGCTATGGTTTTCATGGAGCTTCATATACCTATATAACTCAGCGGTTTTCAGAATTGAATAATATCAGTAGTGATGAAACCAATATTGTTATAGCACATATGGGTAATGGATGCTCAATGGCGAAAGTTGTTGCCGGAAAAGGAGCTGATACCTCCATGGGGACGACTCCATTGGAAGGACTTGTGATGGGTACCCGCAGTGGAGATATCGATCCGGGTGCACTTGAGTTGATGGCAAAGAATCTGAATACCGATATCACCGGAATCGTTAATATTCTAAACAAGAAATCGGGATTGTTCGGACTTTATGATAGAGGTGTGAAGGAGATGACTGTCATCCGTGAAGATGCAGTCAATGGTGATAAAGAAGCTGAACTTGTTATTGAAGTAGCTGCATACCGGGCCGCAAAGTATTTTTCCGGTTATCTGGGAACAATGAATGCCCCCAAAGGTATCATTTTCACCGGAGGAGTCGGCGAAAATGAAGGCTACTTCCGTCGGAAAGTCCTGGGTTTTATGAAGATGTTCAACTGGGTTTCTGATGAGAGTACGATTGATACCAGGAATGAAGAGGTTGTCTTTGCTGAGAGCCGTACTGTTCCAGGATTAAAGGCATGGGTTATTCCGACAGATGAAGAGAAAGTATTTGCCCTTGAAGCATTTCAATTTGTCGATACTGAGTAATTACCTCCTTTTTAACAGAGGCAAAGGAGATTGCCTATAATAGGGTATTAGCGAATATGCAGACCAGTCTGGAGCTGCTGATATCGGCGAAAAGCGTGAAATTGAAATTGCACTTAAAACACTGAAAGCCGGTGTTTTTTAAAAGTAAGTCTGTAATGTTTTCAAAAATCCGGGTATAAGTTCCTTCAGCCTTTTTCGATACCATGCTATGAGTGTTTTTTCCACTTGTTCAGAAGAAGCAGCTTTATTGATCTGGATTTCCATCACAAAATCATCAAGCAGTTGAACTCCATTTCTGCCGGAAAATTCCGAGATTTTTATGGTGTAATCTTGCCCCTGGAAATAGTGTCTCTCCCCATTTTTAAACTCTGGAGTAGAAATCAATTTTTGAGTTTGTACTTAAACGATTGCTTTCTCAATCCAGGATAGCGGCAATTTAAGCCGGGAATCTTCCCTGTTTCATTGAAAACATGATAGTATTGCTCATTAAAGGAGCATACTATTGGACATTTCAGCAATAAAGAATGAACTTAGAACTTTCGTTTCAGATCGTGAGTGGGAAAAATATCACACACCAAAGAACCTTGTTTCGGCATTTGCCGTTGAGGCCGCAGAATTACTGGAAATTTTTCAGTGGATGTCTGAGGACGAGCAGGAAAACTTGAAAGAACAGCCTGAAACTCTTGAACATATTAAGGAAGAGTTTGCTGACTGTATGAATTATTTGCTTCGATTTGCAGATGTGATGAATATTGATATTGAAAAGACACTCTGGGATAAAATTGAGAAAAATAAGCAAAAATATCCAGTTGAATCTTCCAAAGGTGATTATGTGAAGTATGATAAACGGAAGGAGCGTTGATGAGACACTCCAGTACCACCAAAAAAACTTCTATTTTGAAGAGAAGAATAGGGGCAGGATGCACTTGGCATATCCTGCTCTATGGTTATTGCCGGGCAATCCAATTCAGCAGTGAGTAACACCCGCTAAATGTATGTTTTTATATATGCTTCTGATAGAGCCAGACTACCTGATAAGGCTGCAGTGTGATTTTTAGAGGGTTACTGACTTGCCTTTTATAAACAATATTGGTAAAAAGATCCATTATGTTCATTCTCCGGCAAGATATTTCTTAAACCAGGAACTTTCCTGAGAAATATGGTTAGCTACCAAATCAAACATTAGTTGATACGTGGTTCCAATTGATTCAATATCCATCCAATTTCCGAGATTCTTATCAACTTGCAAATAATCAATGACTGAAAATCCATCATCTGATGAATAGGGGCAAAAAGGGAGAATGTGTATGGTATTAACTGCATCTCCAATAAACTCATTAAGAAATTGTGCGAGCGCCTGGAGCGGGGTGTCTGATTCTGGTAGTATGCTGTCTCCATACGTGATTAGTATTACGTCCTGCTCATTCAGCTCTCTACCTGAGTGATTGTGGACTGAAGCAGTTTGCAGTTCTGTAATTAATTGTGTAAATTGCTTCAGATAAGTATAAGCTGATGTTTGTCCATAAATAGCTGCCAGATCTTCCAGAATGTCATGAGGATCGTGAGTGAGGGAAGGTGATTTCCTAGCCGCCGCTTGACTCCCGTACTATTAATTCCGGTTTTAGGATTGTCTGCTATACCTCAATATCAGTATCAACCATCCAATTATTTGTTAATTTTGCAAGATAACCCTTTAGAGCCTCCATAGAGTAGTATCTTCGGGCTATTTTAAGATTACTTTCAACGGCACAATTTCTAAATTCAGTATCCTGAAAATATGTTACAGCTAAATCAGCTGCCTGCGTAATTGCTTTCGGATCAATCTTTACCAGCTGCTGATCATCTACTCCCGCAAGTGAGTTCCCAATAGAAATTACAGAGAAACCCTTATCGGCAATATCTGATACATATACCGGGTATTCATAGAGCATAATTGGCAGTTTTGCTTTTACTGCTTCCAGAAATTGATTTCCCCAACCTTCCCAGTATGATGGGTAGGTTACCATATCGGCTGCGGTATAGGTATCCCACAATGAGTATATTTTCTGATTGTTTTGGTCATTATTTCTTTCACTCGCTACCCGATCGCCAATGTATTTGAGATTAACTCCCAATTCGTCTGCTTTATGTACCAACCTTTTAAGATAGGTACCTGTAGCATCATCTTCTGCATATCCGGCAAGCAGCAGGATGATCTTGCTGCTTTCGGTAACCATTTGACCATTTTGAAGACGAGAACCAATGAGTTTCGGAAGTCGTTTATTCAATTCTGCAGCAAAATCAATCGCTCCCTCAATTCCTTTCCTTGCAACAACCCGGGTTGCCTGAAGCAGTACAATATCATTTTCTTTTATATTGAAAGAGGAGCGGAGATCTCTATTGTAGTCATCAATTTTCCAGGGATCTTCTGAGAAATCAAACACATTGGGTATAACCTGAGCATCAATACCTTTTCTTCGCAGCAGTTCCTTTTTCGCAAGGGAATTTATTACCGCATGACGAATTTTTTTTCCTCTCGGTGGAAGATAACTGTCGGCTAATTCCAGAGCAGTTCTACAGGTAAGACAAACTCCTTCAACACGTTCCCAATAAAAATCGTGATGATGCGCAAGCACTGGTATATTGTTTTTTTCTGCAGCTCTGTAGAGTGCCAAAGCTACTGAAGGATGTGCGGAAACCGACCAGACATTTTGTGCAACAATGGTATCAATGTTATATTTTTCAATCATATGATCTATAGATTTCTCAATTATATCGGCCTGCTGATTGAGTTCTGCGGTGTATGTTTCGTTATCCGGATAATCAGTTAGTTTGACAAAGGTATTTTGGTATAATCGTTCACTTACCGGTAGATGGTGAAACATTTCCGGGATGAGTGTACCTTCTGCGGAACCCAAATCACCTCCGGCAAGAAAAACGGAATGTCCATCCTCTTCAAAGACTCTTTTCCATTTGTCCAGCTCCAGAGAAACTCCATCTGTTCCACCGACTTTATAGTGGAAAATAGCAATATTTCTTTTTTTCATGTAAAGCTCCATGCACTATGTTACCCTATAAAACAAACTATCGGAATAGGGCGTATTAACTCATCGTAAGAGACATCTCTTAATTAAAGGTAAGTATTAGGGTATATGAAAAAAAAGAAAAAATCTATAAAAATTATATGAAATATTTCAAAAAAAGTTTGACAAGCATTCATACGAGTGGTATAGTATCACTATGGATAAAAAAAGTACACTTCAGGAAATTTCCCGTATTTCCGGTGTCAGTGCAAGTACCGTCTCGCGTGTAATAAATCATCCTGAACTCGTGAAGACGGAAACGCTTTCCCAAGTCCTTGATGCTATCGATAAAAATAAGATGGACATATCTCTCTCCAGTACCAAGAGAAAACAGATTGTTGGGTTTACCTTTTCCGATGTACATTCATTGTTTACTTCAACCCTGGTGGGGGAGATTGTCAGTAAACTTGTAGAGACTCCATATCAACTGCTTCTTTTTAATATGGGATCCAGACAGAATGTGTACCACTATTTTAGGCAGCATCTTGATTATTTAAGTAAGATTGATGGACTTATTGTCAGTTCTGCAGTGTTGGATGATGATGGAGTCGCATTTTTTAGAAAAATGGGAATACCGATTGTATTGCTTCAAGCCCGATGTGAGCATGAGAAATCTATAAGTAATAATAATTTTCGGGGCGGCCAGGATGCTGCGCAATTTCTTATAAGCCGCGGCTATACAGATATTGGCTTTGTAAGTTGGAGTCCTCGTGATGAACATATTCACGACCGGTTTGAAGGGTTTTCCTCCTCTCTCAGGATGGCCGGATTCTCATTACCTGAATCCCGGCACTATTCTGAAGAACTTTCGATGGACGGCGGGTATAGAGCCACGAAACAGATTTTTACGGCAGACAACCCTCCGCAGGCATTGTTTTATGGGTGTGATTTTATGGCAGCTGGAGGTTTTCGATATTTTAGGGAACACAACATACGGATTCCTGAAGATGTTGGCATTATGGGGTTTGACAACCTGGAAATTGCCGAGACTATTGGTCTTACGACCCTTGACCAATTCATAGCAAAAAAATCTCAGATGGCAGTTGATTATCTTATCGCCCGGCTGAAAGGGGAAGAGTTGCATGACCAGATTGACGAGATATGCATAACTCCCCGCATAGTAGCCAGATCATCAACAAAATAAAGTTGGTTAATTTTCCTCATAAGAGGAATGAACAATAATGGAGGTAGTTTTATGAAAAAACCACTAAAAGTAATCATGATGATCGTGATTGTTTGTCTTGTTTCATCTTTTGTTTTAACCGCACAAGGAGAGGAGGAACAAGCAG
The DNA here is from genome assembly GCA_964567895.1 of uncultured Spirochaetales bacterium. Lineage (GTDB taxonomy): Bacteria > Spirochaetota > Spirochaetia > JABMQR01 > JABMQR01 > JABMQR01. Next base: position 10,433 of record CAZMOX010000038.1, read on the forward strand.
GGCCAGTATCATTTGAGTTCTGGACGACTGAAACACAGTCAGATAGAATGGCAACAATTCAGGTATTGGTTGATACCTATGAGATCCTGAATCCGGATGTAAAGATTAATCTTGTACCTGTTGAAGAGGATGATATGGCCACACAGCTTCAGACAGCCTCAGCTGCCGGTAATCTCCCGGCACTTATTGAAATAGGTGCTGAAAATGCAGTCGCTTTTGGCTCTGATGGTTTAATGGATACGGTCAGGAACAGTGAATTAATTGACATGATTGGTGAGGAAGAATTTTATTCCGGTGCCTTGCGGTTGGTAGCGAGTGGAGCTGGTGAAAATTATGCCATACCATTTCATGGTTGGATTCAAGGTATCTGGTATCGGGCAGATTGGTTTGAAGAGGCTGGCCTGGAACCCCCAACAACCTGGGAGAATATTGAAAAGGCAGCTGAATACTTCTATAACCCCAAAGAGAATCAATATGGTATTCTCGTCGGAACCACAGCCGAGGGTTACACGGAGCAATGTTTTACTCAATTTGCGCTCTCTAATGGTGCGCAGCTGTTTGATAAAGACGGGAACCTGATTTTTAACTCTCCTGAAATGAGGGAAGCAGTAGAGTATTATGCTAAACTGGCACAATATAACCCTCCCGGCCCGCAAACATGGCGTGCACGTGATTATTATCTTCAGGGGAAAATGGCAATGTTCTTTTACTCCACCTACATAATGGATGACCTCTCTCTGCAGGAGAAGGCAGCTGGTTCCCTGACAGGAGAGAACTTCGAAGAGCTTGCAGGCTCTGATTTTGACCCTGATCTGGTAACACATACACAAATGGTTCCTCTCATTACTAACACAGATACTGCCGGATATGGCGTCATCGTAACTCTTGGCATTATTAACCAGCCAGATGCTGCTGCCGCAGATGCTGCCGTTGATTTTGCACGGTATCTCTATACACCTAATGCTTACATTACATTTTTACATATGGCTCCCGGTGGAATGAACCCTGTTTTGAAAGGGATTGCTTCCAATGAACGTTTCCAGAATGACCCGCAAGGAATATTCAAACACTACGGTGCTGACAAGATGTCAGAAATTAACACTGGTATGAATGATATTGTTACCTTTAGTATTGTTGATGGAAACAGGATAACCGATGCAAGCACCATTACTACAAAGCAGATCATTCCACAGATGCTTTATAAGGTAACGCAGGAAGGAATGGATATAGATGCTGCCATGAACTGGGCAGAGAGTGAAATGAAAAAGCTTATTGATTAATCTTTCTTTGAAAAAAGCTCAAATAGTACAGCGGTTCTTTACGAGCCGTTGTACTACTTTTCTCTTTATACTATGAGGTGATAGAGATGCGGCAAAGTCTCACATTGGAACAAAAAAAAGCCAGGTTAGGGGTACAGCTTGTTCTCCCTTCTGTTATTGTGATTGGATTGCTAATTATTTACCCCGTTGCCTATAATATGTATCTCAGTATGTTTAAAGTAAATCTTGTTGGGAGTAATACATTTATAGGCGCAAAAAACTATACAAATATTATTACCGATATCACCTTCTGGCAGTCAGTACTCACAACTTTTCTGTATGTTGTTTTCAGTACCTTTGGAACAACGCTGTTTGGGCTTATTGTTGCATTGGCAATGAATAAAAAGTTCCCTTTAAGGATGATAGTAAGAAGTATTATTATTCTTCCGTACGTTGCCCCGGTTATTGCAATAGTCTATGCATGGCAATTCTTTTTTGATCCAGTAAATGGGATATTTATTCATGTCGTGGTTGAAATGCTTGGACTCTACGATCAGCGTTTCAATCTGATAGGAACTCCTGAATATGCTATATGGGTCGCAATTATCTTCAGTATCTGGAAAAGTTTTCCCTTTACCTACCTCATGATTATTGCCCGGCTTCAAACAATAGATACCACATTATATGAAGCTGCGGAGATTGATGGGTGCAGCAGTTGGAAGAAATTTCTGCATATCACGTTTCCTGAACTCTATTTTGTTTTGGGCACATTAATTCTTCTCAGATTTGTTTGGAATTTTAATAAGTTTGAAGAAGTTTATCTTCTTACCGAAAATGTGAAAACCTTGCCTATCTATACCTACTTCAAAGCATTTACCGGTGTAATGGATTTAGGCCAGGGGTCAGCTTTAGCGGTAATTCAATTTGTGCTGTTAATAGGTCTTATTCTGGTATATGTGAAAAAGGTACTAAAATGGTAAAATTATTAAATATTTGTAAGAAATTTGGATTTTTTCTACTCATTGTGTTTATCGTACTTTTTTCTCTTTTCCCGTTTATTCAAATGCTTTCCACATCTCTAAAATATTCCTGGGATTGGGGCAATCCATCACTTATACCGGCAAAGATAAATATTGAGGCATACCAGGAACTGCTGGGATTGGGGCAAAAGAGCGTCGATCTCCCTGAATCAATACAGAATCTACTCGACGAGACTCCTGATATCACAGAGCAGCAGAGGGATGCTATCATTGCGAAGTATCTTGATACCGGGAGCGTTTTCCCTTTCGGTAAGTATTTTCTGAATTCAATTCTTTTTTCTTTAAGTGCCGCATCTGTTTCGTTACTCCTTGCGGTATTTGGTGCGTACTCAATAAGCCGGTTGAAATTTCGGGGAAGTACCCTCATAAGACGAGGTGTTTTATTTGTATATATGTTTGGCGGTATTCTGCTGTTGATTCCCCTCTATAAGATCTCAGTTGCCCTGGGACTGGCAGGAAGTGAAGAAGGTTCGGTATTTGCTCTTGTGATAATTTATGTAGTGCAGACATTACCTGTTTCGTTGTATATGCTTGGGAATTTTTTTAGGAGCATTCCCTATTCAATAGAAGAGGCTGCCTTTGTAGAAGGCTGTTCACATATGGCCACAATCAGGAAGATTATTATCCCGCTATCCCTTGCAGCACTTGCAACAGTTTTTGTATATTCTTTTATGATTGCATGGAATGAATATCTGTATGCTTCTGTTTTCTTGAAATCATACAAAGAACTCTTTACCCTGCCGCTTGGTTTGAAAGCTTTATTTGTTTCGAAAAATGCGATTTGGGATAGAATAATGGCAGCATCTATGCTCACAGCTATTCCAGTTGTAATACTATTCATGTTTGTCCAGAAATACCTGGCCGGCAATATGGCGAGCGGGGGTGTAAAAGAATAGTTAGATTCTCAATTCAGCAATCGAGATTCCTTTAACCAGAGAATTTCATAGGGTTCCAACTTGACCGTGAGAGAGTTCTGATCCCTGATTTTGAATTTTTTACCAGAAAGTACATTGATCAAACTCTTAACTTCTTTGCGCCCTGGTGGTAATTTTAGAGAAACAGATTTACTTGATATATTAGTTAGGCAGTACACTGAAGTTTCATTGCCGCAGCTGGTACGGAGAACGGCAAAGACAGAATCATGCAGGGAAAGTATCTCTTGCTCAGCTGCTGGACAAAAAGCTTCATTTTTAGCTCTTTCTGATAGCATATGTAGATATTTATTGAAAATATTGTGCTGAAGTGATGTATTATCTGTAAGACTAGTAACCAGCTGATCTAATGAGAGTTTCTCCCTGTTAATACTGCGTACCATGCCGGTATTTGCAGATCCCTCTACCCAATTTTTTGATCCGACAAGGCTGTGGAAATATATTCCCGGGATACCACGTAATGCGAGCATGATTGATTGTGAAGCGATAAATCTTGCTGCCTCAAGTTCTGTCGATATGTCCTCATCAGGACTTGCTGCTAAAGCACTGAGAAAGTTGCAGTTTAATTCATATGGACTTGTTGATCCGTCAGGATTGTTCTTTTTAGAGACATACCCCCCAAGTGTCTGAACTCTATCTGCTATCCAATCTATATCAGCATGGGATAAGATTCCTTTAACGGGATTGACACCAATTCCGTCGTGGGATGCAAGGAAATTAAAATAGGTTACCTTGTCAGAGGGAAATTCCAGACTTGAAGCCCATGTAGTGAGAATTGTTGCATCTTCAGACATAAAAGCATGAAGAGTCAGTGGGGGAAGTGGGAAATTATAGACCATTGAGGCTTCATTATATCCATTACCGAAATATGAGATATTGTTTTTGTGAGGAACATTGGTTTCGGTGATTATGGTAACATTGGCCTCGGCAGCTTCCAGAAATTTTCTTATTAACTGTATTATTCTATGTGTTTTTGAGTGATGGATGCAGGATGTGCCAATCTCCTTCCAGATAAATGCAATAGCATCAAGGCGGATAAATTCTGCTCCCTCAATAACATACCTGCTTAAGACATCAAGGATTTCCAGAAGTACAGCAGGATTTGCATAATTCAGGTCAATTTGATCCTCACTGAAGGTTGTCCAGACTTTTTTATGTTCATGTTTGGTTTTTACTTGAGTAAGTAATGGTAAAGCCCGGGGTCGGAATACTTTTGCAAGTTCAGGTATATCGGTCATTTCTATAAAATACTCAGATTTTCCAGGGATACCCTGTAGATACTCCTGAAACCATTTGCTTTTCTGTGAAACATGATTTGCAACAAGGTCAAACATTAATCGGTAATGAGTCCCTATTGATTTAATATCCTCCCAGGATCCCAATTCAGGGTTTACCTGAAGATAATCAATTACAGAAAACCCATCATCCGAAGAGTAAGGGTAAAAGGGTAATATGTGTATTGTGCTTATGGTATTTCCAACAAATTCACTGAGAAATGCTGCCAGGTTGGAAAGTGGTGTTTTATCCGGGGAATGGCATATGTCGCCATAAGTAATCAGTATTGAATCTTTTTCATCGGTATAATTCTGACGATGGGTGCGCTGTATTGACTTTTTTAGATTTTTGGCACGTATATTGATTTCGCGAATAATGCTTTTGGCGGTAGTGGTATTATAGATATAGACCAAATCGTTAAAGATGCCATCTTCCAATGTGTTCATTGTGTACTCTCCATCGTTTGCATGGCAATATAATATATGAAAATATAGAAATAATCTATATTATTGCACTGAAAAATTTCATAATAATATTGGAATAATTTCACAATGATATTTTGTCCGATTGTCAACAAAACTGAACAAACCAATGTTTGTTTTGAGAATAAAATGCTTAGCATTTTATCCCATGAACCAAATTAAAGATTTGGGCTTTTCTTTTATGAAATTGGTTCACTTAACTACCCGGGAATAACTGTTGGAAAAAGTGTTAGAGATTGATATGATAAGATAGTTAAGGCATGAGGAAATTTCAAAATCATTGATATATAAAGTGAGTTAATTGGGATGTCAGAATTATCAATGCAAATAAGTAAAAAACCAGCAGTGTTTCAGGACAGAGACGGCACGTTGATTGAAGATATCGGGGTGCTCAGTTCTCCGGATCAAATAATGCTGTTTCAGGATACGGTTGATACACTACGCAAACTTCAGGAACACTACCTGCTCTTTGTTATTACGAATCAGGGTGCAGCGGCAAGCGGATTGATTTCTCCTGAACAGATTTCAGAGGTAAATGAAGCCCTGGGTAGAGAACTTGTAGCAGAAGGTATCACAATAGAGGAGTGGTATGTCTGCCCGCATGATCGTGCTGATAATTGTGACTGTATTAAACCGAACTCTTTCTTTGTTCTTGAGGCTGAAAAAAATTATGATCTGGATCTGCAGAGATCGTTTGTTATCGGGGATCACCCGCATGATGTACTGACCGGGGAAGCTGAAGGGGTATTTGGCCTCTACCTGCTTACCGGTCATGGATTAAGACATATTGATGAAGTACCCTTGGATAAACCGGTATTTCATACCCTTGCGGCAGCTGCGGAATGGATATTTCAGCATCCTGAACCGCACAAAACTCTGCAAAAAGCGATAGCGGATGGAGCACATGCATTACAAAAGGGGAAGCTTGTTGCTTTTCCTACTGAGACTGTGTATGGACTGGGGGCAGATGCACTGAACGAAACCGCCTCTGCAGAGCTATTTATTGCGAAGAAACGGCCGCTTTTTGATCCGCTGATTGTGCATGTGCATTCAGCTGAGCAAGTGAAACAATTGACAACCGAAATACCGGAATCGGCCGTAAAATTGATGGATGCATTTTGGCCAGGTCCCCTTACCCTTGTATTACCCAAGTCTGCTGTAGTCCCTGATATCGTAACAGCAGGCGGCTCGACAGTTGCTGTCCGCATGCCGCAGCATCCTCTTGCGCTGGAATTGTTGAGACAGGCAGGGACTCCTGTCGCAGCTCCCAGTGCAAATATCTTTGGGAAAACAAGCCCAACTACCGCCAGGCATGTTGCTGAACAGCTGGAAGGTAAATATGAGGTGCTCATTGATGGTGGGGCCTGTCGTGTCGGCGTTGAATCAACGGTTTTAACTCTGGTAGGTGAGAAACCGGTTATTTTACGGCCGGGTGGAATAACCAAAGAGGAGATTGAGCAGGTGATCGGACCGGTGTCCAACAGAAGTGAACTGCCTGAAGAACATATGGCCAGCCCCGGTTTGCTGCCGTCACATTATGCACCTGCAACTCCCATGGTATTAACAGATACTCCCATAAAATTTTGTAATGATGAGCATGTGGCCATCATTTTACGTAAACCCACAGAATCAGCCTATAGGGGGAGTGTTTTTGTACTCAGCCCTGATGGTGACCTGAGAAGTGCAGCAGCTATGCTATACCAGACGCTCCGTTTGGTTGATGGGATGCACTTTGATTTGATTGTTGCAGAACGGTTTCCTGGTAAAGGAATTGGGGTCGCGGCAAATGACCGCATGACGCGGGCTGCAGCGAAAAAGAGTTGAATGTTGAGTAATTCAGCTAACTATGTCTTCTATCGTGCCTCTATATCCTCTCAGCCAGGTCTTTTATTAAAATCTTTACCTCATCGTTTTCACTAACTTTTATTTTGTCGGTGTTTGAGAAGGTCACAATTCCAAGATTTTCTGCCGATAGTGCGCTAAAGACTCCTTTTAAGACAATTTCTGTTCCCAGGAATTGATTAGGAGAGGAAGGAGCACCGCCGGTAAGAAGTCCGACTCCCTTTTTACTGTTGGTTTTCGGCTTGTCTCCCCGGGGTATGCCTGCCCAATATACCTGCAGACGATCGATGAGAATCTTCAATTTTCCGGGAACCGAGTGATAGTAAACCGGTGTTGCTATTATGATATTATCAGCCGTATCTATCTTTTGATAAATCCCCTGCATTTCATCCTTTATTGAACAGCCGCGATGTTTCCAGCAATAGCGGCAATCAATACATGGTTGTATCTCTGTTTGGTAAGAATCAATGATCTCAACTTTACCCGCTCTGTCTCCCAGGGACTCCAGCAGAATATTAAGCATGGCTCTGGTTTCGCCGTTCCTGCGTGCTGAACCAAAGAGAATCAGTGTCTTTATCATAGTAATAGACCGGCTTTCATCATATTTTCCAAAGATTGGCGATTTTCAGGGTTCTCAATGTAGGATAAAGATTGTTCAGAATCACCACCAAGTGCTGCCTGCAGGAATTCATACTCCTCAAACAATGCAAAATAGATCGCAAATTCTGATTCTTCAATAGAAAATACCAGATAGGGTTTTTCGATTTCACATAGATCCATAATATCAGCTAATTGAGTAATTCCCTGTTCACATAAGTTAATAATTTCCAGGGGGTTATAGGTAAACTTTGCAACAGCAATTGAATCATTTAACTGCAGTTCACCGGTAAATTTTAATGCATCGGTTTCAACAGTACCGGTATGAGAGAGGTTATTCGTTACCCGAAAATAGTTCATCAAATCAATTGCCGGATTAGTAAGTTCTGAAATATTCAGTTGTGTAAAGATTTTTTTAATCACTTTCAGCTGGAATGCATTAGGGTCGAAAATGGTAGAATTTTCCGGTAAGAATTCAGCAGCCATGGTAAAAAATTCCGAAGGCTTCAGATGTGTGGCCGGGAGAATTATATCAAACCAGGAGACCGCTTTTCCCTGATTGTAAAAGAGATCAACGGTTACAGCAATCTTTCCCGCTTCTGCCATATCAGCCTCTGAAAAATCAGGTGTTGAAGTAACGATCCATGAGTTAGCAGAAGAGTAGTTAATGTGATAGGAATCTGCCCGATAAAAAAGTTCTGTCCCGGGCAGAATTGCCAGAGGAAAAATGTCCAGATGGTTTGGAGCCAGGCTGAAAGAGTAGTCCAGACTCTCCAGGAATCCTGACAGGGTATCTTCCGGCAATCCATAGATTAAATCAAACCCGTAGGCAACTTGTGCCTCATGGAGGAGATACACTTTCTCCGTGAATATCTGCTGATTAAATGATCGGTTGATACTCCGTAACACTTCTTTATGAATACTCTGAAGACCAATTTGCAGGGTGCAGAAAATATCTGCGAATAAATCACTTAACTCCTCATCCAGAAATTCAGCACGTATCTCCATTGAGTAGTGAATTTCGGGTGCCTTTTCCGCAAACAGTCTTAGCAATCTTTTTGCCTGTTCTTTGTGGTAGTTGAAGGTTGGGTCCAGTATGAAAATTTCTAAAATATCTGCCTTCTTAAAGAGTTCCAGTTCTGCAAGGATTCTTGATTCTGCAAATCTGCGGATGCTGTTGTGTCCTCTGGATTCAAAACAGAAGTAGCAGTTGAAGGGGCAGCCCCTTGAGAGTTCCCAGAGCACGCCGGAATAGTTTTCTAAAGGTAGAATCCCATCCAGGTAGGGTGAGGGGAGTTTTTCAAGATCAGGGCTGCCGGATCCGGGTAATTGCGGGGTTACCGATGTATTACTTTTATTAAGCAGCTGATGAATTACGGGTATAATGAGATCTTCAGATTCACCATTCATAACAAAATCGATATTTGGATTTTCTCTATAGAATGCAGGGCGTGCACTGGGTTCAGAACCGCCAACAAAAATAGTGCAGGCAGGAAAAGATTGCTTGATGCTGGAAGCTATCTCCAAAGAATCTTCTCTGTTCCATAAATAGATTGATAATCCCAAAGAATCAGGATTATGTGCAGCAATTTTTTCTATATGAAGAGCCAAGGGGTCGGTGAGGTAGCAGTTCACAATTTCTATATCGACCTCTGAAGGGAAATGTTTTTTAACATTTGCCGCAACTGATGCTGCTCCAAGGGGAACAGCCCGGGATGAGCGCTGAATATGAACACAGACAAATACAAATTTCATTGCTATACCATACGGAAAAACCGAAGAAATGTTTAGCCCTAAAAAACAGAATACACACTTGGTAAAAAACCAGACAGGAATGCAGGATAAGCAGATTATTCATGTGAAATTGGCATCCAGGGTAGGTTCATAGTGATATATTACCCTTGTCAACTGGTATAGCGTTTGAAATCTGCGAATTTCAGCTTAATTTGATAGATGAATAGAGGACAAAGTGCTCAATATCGCTTTTTAATTTTTTTTAACAAATGACGGATGCATACATATAAAGGTCAACTGGTATAGCGGTGATTTCTTTTTGATGCAAAAGTTATAAATCCATAAGATATCATTTTAATTCAATACCACTATTTATTATATTGATATATTCTCTATAGCTGAAAACCCTATTTCGCTTTTGGTCAGTTAACTCAACAACAATTCCCAGTTTTAATAATTT
>CAZMOX010000039.1:0-19928 GCA_964567895.1 uncultured Spirochaetales bacterium
CAACTATCAGTGTTGATGCTCCAAGTAAGGCTTCTTCTTTCAGTTTTCCTGATATGCGAGCATAGATCTTATGTAAAAAACCCATAACATCTATCCCTTATCTTTTCTCTGACGAAGAATTATGGCAATATGGGCAGAATGTTTCTCTAAATATTTTGTATCAGTTAAAAAACTTGGGGGTAATGCATATTTATACATGCCTGCTAATGGTACTGGCATTACCACAATTAAAAACCTGTTCGAGTAAGATCTTGCCAGATATAGGAAGGTAAGTCTCGAAGAATGTGAGAACCTGGGATTTCTAAAGAAACTCCGCAACTTCATTTTCAGGATGTTTGCACAGCTATTGTAAGAAGTCTCATGTCAAATGTATAAGCTCTTATGCTCAAATAATAAGTAACAAATACGAAATACATGTAATAGAATTCTATACGGAAGATGCAAGATTCAGAGTATTACTTCAATTTTTTCAATTTTTTCTTCAATTTTTTCTTGACAGGTAGAAAATCTTAACATAAAATGTTTCCAACAAGGATACAAAAGTACGGAAAAAAAATCTGTAGGGAAACACAATGTTTTAGTATCCATTTTAAGGAGTCACTAATGGATGTGGCAAAACTAAATGAACTTGGTGAGGACTTAATGCGATTATTACGTTGTCGCACATATCCTGTGGGAATAAACTTATTTGAAAAAGAAAAAGACATACCCGAGTATTATGAAAAAACAGAACAGGAATTTGCGGTTTGTCATATAATCGGGAAAGCCAGATATCATGAAAAACCAGTTGCAGCAACAAAAGATTTTAGTAAGGCATGTGCTGTAGGGGGCGTTGTTTTAGGTTTTGGAAAATTTGCTGATAATTGGGCTGATGTAAATGTCGGCCGGTTTTCTGAGAGAAAAGAAGGCGTAGAAAAAGCAAGGAAGTTAATATTCCCATTTGAATATGGTAAATATGAAGCTTTTGGTGCGGCTCCTCTTAATATTATTAAAATAGTTCCGGATGTGATACAGATATTTGCAAATCCGCTTCAGGTTATGGAAATGATTTACGGAAATACTTTTAATGGTGATGATAATATTCAATTAAGTACAAATGGCCATGGTGCTAGTTGTTATGAAGCATTAGTTTCTCCGATAGTAACTGGAAATATTCGACTTGCGATTGCTGATATGGGGGATAGGCGATACGGTTATGCTTCTGATGATGAACTGATATTAGGAGTCCCGACAAACAAATTCGAAAGACTTATTGACGGACTGAAGAAGAACATGAAGACATGGAATGGGCTCCCGATTAAGTATACTTTTCAGGAAATACCCAAGAGTGTAAAAGCTGTGATGAAAGGGAAATAGAGTATATGAAAAGGTAAATATTACTGTTGTAAAGTGTTTAAATACAAACGATATTTTCAATGATGAGTTGATAGGATGTTCAGCAAATGCATCCTCAAAGTGTGAACTTTTTTCTGATGGACAAGAGTTTGTTTCTGATATGTCGAGTGTATCTGAAGGCTTTTGCCCTCATGTTTTTTCTGATATTACTCAATAAATTCTTGGATTAGGTCAAGGGGGAAATTTTGATTGGATGAATGAGCATGGAAAAGTCTTGGCGTGTTGTACTGATGGATTTAGGCCAGTTGTTTTTAGAATTGAACGATTAGATAAATAGATTAAATAGGGAGAAACAAGATGGGTGAATTATTAAAGGATAAGGTAATTGTTATTACCGGAGGGAATAGCGGTCTTGGTAAGGCAATGGCAATTTCAGCCGCATTAGAAGGTGCCAAGGTTGTAATCGGCTGTAGAAATTCAGTAAAGGGTGAAGCTACAGTAAAAGAGATAAAAGAAAAAACTTCAAAAGAAGCGATTTTTATCGTCGGTGATTTAAGTAAAGTTTCAGCATGTGAACATCTTATAAAAGAAACAGAAAGAAAATATGGAAATATAGATGGTTTGATCTATTATGCCGGTATTCTCCCGTCTAGTAGTCTTCTTGATACAGATGAGGAGTTGTTTAATAGTGTTTTTGATCTGAACATCAGAGGAGCTTTTTTTTGTTCAAAACTTGTAGTTCAGAATATGATTAAGAATGGAAATGGAGGTTCGATTATTCATATTGGATCACCGCAAGCATATGGAGGGCAAGAGGATCGTCCGGCTTATGCTTGTTCAAAAGGAGCTCTTCTTACTTTAACCAAGCATATTGCTACTAATTATGCCAAGCATCAAATCAGATGCAATCAAATTAAAATTGGATGGCTTGCGACACCTGGAGAAGTAGCTCTTAGAGCAGCGCAAGGTTATGATCTTAATTGGCTCAATGAAATGGGTAAAAAAAATGTACCAATGGGAAGATTGCAGGAAAATGAAGATTTTATAGGTGCTTCAAATTATTTATTATCTGATGCTTCAAGCCAGGTTACTGCAACAGTTGTTAATGTAACTGGAGGATTAACAGATTTTATTTAGGAAGCAATATGTGTTGCATAGATATATCAGCTTATACATGTTTGTTAGATTACAAGAGGTTTTGAATGGAAGGTGATACTATAATTCTTCAGATGAAAGGTATTGATAAATATTTTCCGGGGGTTCATGCTCTTGATAATGTGGACTTTGAATTAAAAAAAGGTGAAGTGCATGTTTTAATTGGTGAAAATGGAGCAGGGAAATCAACATTAATGAAGATTCTTTCGGGAGCTTATTCTCTTGCAAAAGGAGATATTCTGATTGATGGGAAGAAGGTTGTCTTTGAACATCCCCATGATGCGTTAGAAAATGGTATATCTGTTATTTATCAAGAGACTAATTTAAATCCATATACTACAGTTTATGAAAATGTGTTTCTTGGAAGAGAATATAAAGCAGGACCATTTTTTATTGATAGACTAAAAGCAATTAAAGAAACGGAAGTACTTATTAACAAAATTGGTATTGAGTTTTCTCCAAAAGCTTTGGTAAAGGATTTAGGTATGGCACAACAGCAGCTAGTAGAGATTATAAAAGCTTTATCTATTAAATCCCGAATAATAGTGTTTGATGAACCAACATCAACTTTATCGGATAAAGAAACTCAGAAATTATTTTCACTAATTAGGGAACTGAAGGAGCAGGGGTGTGGAATAGTCTATATTTCACATAGGCTGGAAGAACTTTTTGAAATTGGTGATCGCTGTACAGTGTTAAGAAACGGGAAGTATGTAGGTACAAAAAATATTTCTGATATAGCAATTGAAGAACTGATTTCAATGATGGTAGGTCGGGAAGTTAGTGAAACCACAAGATTTGAGAGTTATTCAAGATCAGATAATGCATTGAGCGTCTCTAATTTGAATTTTGCTCCATTATTACGAAATATCTCATTTACTCTTAAAAAAGGAGAGATACTTGGATTTGCCGGTCTTGTAGGCGCCGGACGCACAGAATTAGCAAAATGCATAATTGGAGATTGCCGGTTTGATTCAGGAATTATTCACGTGGAAAACGAAGAAGTGAGATTCCGAAGTGTTCATGAATCTTTAAAAGCAGGAGTAGCGTATTGCAGTGAAGATAGAAAAGGTGAAGGTCTTTTTCTTGATCATTCTGTTGTGACAAATATAACAATAGCTACTTTAACGGATATTATGAAGAAAGGTTTTATTCGATATAGAAATGAGTCTAAAATTGGAAATGAACAAATTGGTAAATTATCAATAAAAACCTCTTCAATAAAAACAAAAGTAAAAAATCTAAGTGGTGGAAATCAGCAAAAAGTTATTATTTCCCGATGGCTTCTTACTAATGCAAAAATAATAATTTTTGATGAACCGACAAGGGGAATTGACGTTTTAGCAAAAGATGAAATACATAAAATCATGATTGAGTTATTAAAAAGAGGAATTGCGATTATCATGATATCTTCCGAATTGCCGGAAATTTTAAAAATGTCAGATCGGATAGTTGTAATGAGGCAAGGTGAAATCAAAGCGATAATGAACAATAAAAATATTATTCAGGAAGATATTCTTCATTATGCTTTTGGTGCAAATAAAGTTGATATGTAAATAGCCTTGAATTATTGATTGAATTAGGAGTTATCAGAAGTATGAAAAAGATCATTGAGAAGTACGGGATTTATTTGGGGTTTATTGCTATTTTAATTGCTTTCACAATCCTTAGTCCGTATTTTTTAAAAGTAAAAAATTTTTCTAACATAATCGTACAATCTTCAATTATTGCGATAATAGCAATTGGATCAACAATTGTTATTCTAACGGGTGGGATAGAATTAAGTGTTGGTTCTACGGTTGCATTTTGTTCGCTATTTTCAGCATTGCTAATCGTAAAAGCAGGTATTTATTTGCCAGTAGCAATAATACTATCTTTATTGGCAGCTTGTCTTGTTGGGTTTGTTAATGGTTTTATAATCAGTTATGGGCGTGTGCCGGCATTTATTACAACATTAGGAACAATGAGTATTATTCGAGGCGTTGCGCTTGCTGTTAATAAAGGGCAGCCTATCGCAAATATGCCAAACACATATCAGATGATAGCGAACTATGAATTATTTGGTGTTATTCCCATTTTTATTGTTTATATAATTGTTGCATATGTCCTAGCATATTTTTTCTTGAAATATACTAAAGCGGGCAGGTATATATATGCTATAGGCGGGAACAGAGATGCAGCAAGATTATCTGGAATAAGGGTAAAAAATTATGAAGTTTTAGCATATACCATTTGTGGTTTGGTAGCAGGTATCGGAGGAATTTTATTAACAGCACGGCTTGATTATGCAACTCCATTGGCTGGGATGGGATATGAACTGGATGTAATAGCCGCTACAGTTATTGGTGGAACGAGTTTGAGCGGTGGTACTGGGAACATATGGGGAACTCTTCTTGGCGCTTTAATTATGGTTACATTAAGAAATGGACTCACGTTACTGAATGTTCAAGCATATTATCAGCAGATAATCATCGGTTCGGTCATTATTGTTGCAGTGTTTCTCGATAAGGTAAAAACAGCAAAATAATTATAAGGAGGTGAAAATTAGCTATATCGACCGTTACAGATGTTAAATAATTATTAGAATATGAATGGAGGATTTAGATGAAGAAATTATTATTATTTATGGTGGTTATGTTTTTTGTTGGTTCATTGGTTTGTTTTGCTGCTGGACAGGGTGAAGCTGGAGATTACAAGGAAAAACCAACAATAGCATTTATAGTAAAAACGCTGAATAATGAATACTACGTAATTGAAACAGAAGGCGCTAAAGAGGCAGCAGAAAGGTTAGGGGTTGAATTAATTATTCAGGCAGGTGAAAGACATGGAAGTGTAGATGAGCAACTGCAGATTATTGAAAGAATGATTGCACGGGAAGTTGATGCTATAATATTGGTTGCCGCTTCAACAACAGGTATGATTAATCCCATTGAAAAAGCTCTGGATGCAGGAATCCCTGTTATATTGGCAGATAATGGAATTGATGCGGACGCATGGAAAGAAACGGGAAGAGATGTAATTCCTTTTGTAGGATCAAAGCATTATGATGGCGGAAAACTTGTTGCAGATTATATGCTTGATGTATTGAATCTGCAAGATGCAAAGGTGGCAATATTAAATGGTATTGATGGTCAGAGTGCAGCAATAGACCGAAAGGCAGGTTTTCATGATAGAGCTGATGGACATGTAAATATTGTAGCTGAGCAATCAGCAGGTTGGGAAGTAGAGAAAGCCTATACCATTTTTCAGAATATGTTACAGGCGCATCCTGATATTGAATTCCTATTTGCAGCTAATGATAATATGGCAATTGGAGCTTCCATGGCTGCTATTGAAGACGGTAGTGATGTAAAAATAGTTGGTATTGATGCTGTTCCTGCTGCTCTTGATAAAATTCTAGAAGGGGATCTTCATGCATCTGTTGCACAGTATCCTGCAAGAATTGGTGCTACAGCAGTTCAAATGGCATTAGATTTATTGAACGGAAAATCTGTAGAAAAATTGGTTGTTAGTCCGCAAGAGGTAATTACCAAAGATAAGGCAGAGGAATTCAAAGGTTACGTTGCAAAGTACTTGAAATAATGAATATCAAGGGAAGCTCGTATATTATACTATGCGAGCTTCCCTATTAGGAAATATAACATGGCGATAAGTTATGCATAAGGAATTATCAGGAATAGTTACTATGAAAATTGACGAAAAAAGAATTAGAGAACTTACCAAGCTTAGTTGGGAAATGCGTTTAGAATTATTAGATATGTTTTCATATGGGAAAGCGCATCATTTTGGCGGTTCGCTTTCCTGTATGGAAATTATAAGCGCACTCTATTTTTATAAGATGAATTTTAAAAAAGATAATTATAAAGCTCTTGAACGAGATCGCTTTATTATGAGTAAAGGACATTCTGTACCTGCTCAATATGTTGGTTTGTCAATGTTGGGAATTATTCCACATGATGAACTTAAAACAATAAAAAAAATCGGTTCCAGATTGCAAGGACATCCGGATGTTTTAAAAACTCCTGGAATTGAGGCTCCTACAGGTTCTTTGGGACAGGGATTATCATATGCAAATGGTATAGCTCTTGCGGCAAAAGAAGATAAAATAAATATGAATATTTTTGTTATGATTGGAGATGGAGAACTCCAGGAAGGCCAGGTTTGGGAAGCTGCAATGACAACGTCCAGTCATAAACTAACAAATGTATGTGTAATTATTGATAGAAATAAATTTCAGAGTCAGGGCAATGTAGATGAATTGAAGAAAATCAGCCCGCTTGATGAAAAATTTCAAGCCTTTGGATGGGAAACAGTCAGTATTGATGGTCATGATATTAAACAAATTTGTAATGCTCTGGATTTGGTGTCTCCGGGAAGAGAAAAACCTCTTGCAATTATTGCTGATACAGTAAAAGGGAAAGGTATTTCATTTATGGAAAATACCTATAAGTATCATAATTACAGCATGTCAAAAGAAGAATATGAAAGTGCGCGAGAAGAATTAGTAGAGCATATCACTAATATGAAGAAAGATTAAATACTGAGATAAAGGAAATAATATTATGGATGCCACTCGAGATGGTTTAGGAATAGCTTTAAAGGATCTATCGGAGAAGGATCCGGATATATTTGTTTTGGATTGTGATTTAGGACGTTCTACTCGTGCATATGCAATAACTGAAGTAAACGAGAATAGATTTATCGAAATGGGAATTGCTGAGCAGGATATGATTTCAACAGCATCGGGTATGACCTCTATGGGGAAAACGGTTTTTGTAAATTCATTTGCTGTCTTTGTTACCGGCCGTTGTTTTGATCAAATAAGGCAGCAGGTTGCTTTGCCAAAAGCTAATGTAAAAATTTGCGGATCAAGTGCCGGTTTAACACAAGGTTATGATGGCGCAACTCATCAATCTATTGTAGATGTAGCAATTATGAGATCTTTACCTAATTTTAATATTGTAGTTCCAGCTGATCCTAATCAAGCGGTAAAGGTAATTAAGGAAGCTGCTGTTATTGATGGTCCATTTTATATTAGATTATCACGTTATAACACGGGGAATTTTATTGATGAAAATTTAGAATATGAATTTGGCAAGGCTCAAGAAATAGTAAAAGGTGAAAAGGTTGCAATTATTGGAACAGGTCCAATTTTAAAAAATTGTGTTGCAGCTCAGCAAGAATTAGCTGATAAAGGTATCAAAGTAGGCTTATATAACTTTCATACTATAAAACCAATAGACGAAGATAAAGTCAAAGAGATTGTAAATTCTTATGAACATATAGTCACAGTTGAAGAGCATAATGTTATTGGTGGTTTGGGAACTGCTGTTTCTGATGTTGTTGCCGGACTAGATAACTCATACTCCCATTCTCAGGTTACCAAGATAGGTGTTCAGGATTGTTTTGGTGAATCCGGAGGGCCTGAGGAACTGCTTAAAAAATATAATCTTGATGCAAAGAGCATAGTGAGACAAATCAAGGATTTACTGTAAAACAGAAAAACTTATAGGGAGATACATTATGAAAGTTGCTGTTGTTAATGAGACAAGCACCGGAAATAGAAATGCTGATATAATGGAGGCATTGGAGCTGATTGATGTTGATGTAATAAATGCAGGAATGACGGAAAGTTTTAAGAGTCCAGAATTGAGTTATGTACATGCGGGCGTACTTACTGCTATTTTGCTAAACACCGGCGTTGCTGACTTTGTTATTGGAGGTTGTAGTACAGGCCAGGGGTTTTTGGAAGCGGCAATGCAATTTCCGGGAGTTTTTTGCGGATTTATTAAAGATGAAATAGATGCCTGGCTTTTTGCTCAGATAAATGGAGGTAATTGTGTTTCATTATCTTTAAATCTTGGTTATGGATGGGTTGCGGACAAGAATTTATCATTTATACTGGAAAGACTTTTTAGTGTTGAATTAGGAAGCGGTTATCCAAAAGAAAGAAAAGATGTACAGAAAAAGTTTAAAGTTTTACTTGATTCGGTCGGGGAGTATACATTTTCGCCCTTTGCTACAATTATTGAAACACTACCGGATGAGCTTTTGATGCCTGTATTGGATTTTCCAGGGGTTACTGATTTACTTGATATCAACAATATTAAAGATGAAGCTTTAAAAAAAATTTTTCTTAAACGTATTAAGTAAATCAAAGGAGATTACCCTATGCAGCATTTGAGTAAGAAGCAAAAACTATTTTTGCCAGAGCATAAGCCTCATGACTATAGTATTATTCCTTTACACGTTCTTTATTGTGAGAATAGACCACGTTCAATATTTACTTATTTGATTGATCCATGTGAGACATTTACAGTACATGCCGGTGCGTTCTTTGTGTCGGGAGTAGATGGACACAATATATTAATTGATTCAGGACCAACAAAAGAGGATTTTTTAAAGGTAGTAGGTGCCTGTACAGAAATAAATCCTATGGCAGAAGTGTTAAAGGAAAAAACTGGATTAGATCCTGATGATATTGATTTAATCCTGTTAACCCATGTTCACCATGATCATTGTGCGAATATAAAAGAATTTAAAAATGCGAAAGTTGTGGTTCAGAAAGATGAATATGACGCATTGCTGAACCCACCCGAAGTATATAAGGGTTCCTTTGTTTCAGAGCATTTGGATGATGCAGATATCGTAATAGTAGATGGAGATTTACTGGACTTTTTACCGGGGATTCATTTATTATATACGCCTGGACATACGCCAGGGGGACAATCCATTGTTATAGATTCAGATGAAGGGCGGATCATTGTTTGTTCATTATGTTGTGATGAGGCAAACTTTTGTCCGAGAGAGGATTTAAAGAATGAATGGTCGGATATTTTAATTCCCGGGCTATTGGTTAACAGTCAGGATGCATATGAGAGTATGAGAAGAATAAAAGATAAGGCTGATTATATAATAACCCTGCATGATGAGAGGAGTTTTAGCAGGGGGGCATGTCCTGGAAAGAACTGGCCGAGATATTCATAGTTTTTTCGATAATCAGGTAATTTTAAAAGAAATATGAATGAATGCAATTTTATATAAAAAAATATTTGGATGTGATAATATGAGTATTAATTCGAGAATAAAGACTATTCGAATAGCTAAAGGTTTAACCTTACAGCAATTGTCTGAACGTACCGGCGTGACAAAAGGCTATTTATCTAAAGTAGAAAATAGTACCTCTCCCCCTCCGGTTTCCACGCTTGTTAATTTATGTGATGCACTTCATGTGGATATACAAGAATTTTTTGATGAAGACAATTCAAAAAAGATGGTGACTGGAAATTTGGATTTGTTAAGAAAAAAGGAACAAAATAATGTAAACTCTGATAATCCACTTGGTGGTTATTCTTATTATCCTCTAGTGCAATCATTAAAGGGTAAGAACATGGATCCCTTTATCATGGAAATCAAAGAAGGGACTAATAGTAGTTTTTTTAAACATGACTCAGAAGAATTTATCTATGTATTAAAAGGTGATTTAATATTTGAATATGAGGACGTGGTATATCATTTAGGAGAAGGTGATGCTTTTTATTTTGATTCAAGACTAAAACATAAATTCAAAGCAGAAAAGAATAATGTAAAATTGCTTTCAATTAATTATGATTATCGGACATTCTGAGAGGAAGGAGTAAATATGAGTGCGCCAAGCAAAGCTAATATAAGCAAGCTGGACAATCCAGCTCGTGTAATGATGAGGCCAGATGTTTAAAAGTTGAAAGGATGCTCTCAATCATGTCCAATCCAGTACGGTTTCATATTCTCTGTGCACTGGAAAGAGATTCGTTTTCTGTTTCAGAGCTGGTTGAACTTACAGGCGGGAAACTTTCCAATGTTTCTCAGCAGTTAAAAATGATGACCCTTGCCGGGTATGTCAGAAAAGAGCGACTTGGTAAACAGAGCATCTATACTTTACACGATGAAAGAATTGGAGAGCTGATAAAAAAGCTTGAGGAGTTGTTTGGGGCCTGATTCCACGATCCTTTTTCATTAAAACTGAGGTAATCATGTTATATAGAACATTTCCAAACAACGAAGACAAATTCTCAATTCTTGGGTTCGGGTGTATGCGGCTGCCGATAAAAAGTAAAAAAGCTAAGGATATCGATCTTGGCCTGGCAGAGGCTATGGTACGTAAAGCTATAGATAATGGTGTTAATTATATTGATACTGCATGGCCCTATCATGGGAGAGAGAGTGAACCTTTTCTTGCCCGTACGCTGGCAGATGGATATCGTGAAAAGGTATATCTGGCTACAAAGTTACCAAGCTGGATGATAAAAAAAACAGAAGATATGGATCGGATTCTAAATAAACAGCTGGTTAGACTAAATACAGAGTATATAGACTACTATTTAATACACTCCTTGAATCGGAAGTATTGGGATAACTTAACCGCATTGGGACTCTTTGACTTTATCGAAAGAGCCCTGAGAGATGGGAAAATAAAGCATATCGGATTCTCCTTTCATGATGATCTAGATGTTTTTAAGGAGATAGTGGATGCGTACCCCTGGGAATTCTGTCAATTGCAGTACAATTTTCTAGATACCGAACAGCAGGCTGGCCTTGAAGGACTTACCTATGCTCATGAAAAGGGAGTGGGAATAATTGTTATGGAACCACTTCGTGGAGGATCTCTTACCAAGTCTGTCCCGGAGGATATTCAGAAACTATGGGATTCTGCTCTAGTTCACAGAACTCCGGCAGAATGGGCTCTGCGCTGGGTATGGAATGATCCGAGAATTACCGTAGTATTAAGCGGAATGAGTGCAATGGATCAGGTTGAGGAAAATTTGATTATTGCAAATACCGCTGAATCTGGAGCATTAACAAAAAATGAACTCAAAATTTTTGAAGAAGTAAAAAGTGTATATGAATCCCGCATAAAAAATCCCTGTACAGCGTGTTCCTATTGTATGCCGTGTCCACATGGTGTAGATATACCCGGAGCTTTCGGGTTCTATAATGATGCCTATATTTTTGATGACATAGAGGGTAAAAAGCTTGTTTATGGGCGTTTCCTAAAAGATCAGGGTGCTGATCTGTGTGTTGCATGCGGTGAATGCGAGCCGAAATGTCCGCAAAATATTAAGATAATTGATGAGCTGATAGAAGTGAAGGAACTCTTTGCCGAATAAATTAAAGAAGAAAATCCCTGACATCATCAATAGTTTTGAAAAAAAAGTCGCTGTGTTCTTTCATATAATTAAAAATTTCTGGAACAATAATACCCCATCCTGCAGCACCAATAGCGACTCCTGCTTCCCTTGCCATAGAAATGGCAGGTCTAAGATCATCAATTATCAACACTTCCTCAGGGTTAAGCTGAAACTCTTCAAGAATCTGTAATACCGGATAGGGGGATGGTTTTCGTTTGGATTTATCATGATCCCATCCATAAACGGCCTGAATGAGGTGTTTCGCTCCGACAGATGCATAATCCTGTAATATTTTCTCTTTTGTGGAGTGGGAGACAACAGTCAGTATTCCTCCGGCATTCTGGTAATCTTTCAATAAATCAATAAATCCAGGGAAAAAGGTTACTTGTTTATCGGCTATAAATTTCTGCCATATCTCATACTCCCGGGTTACTTCTTTAGGTGTCAGCTGGAGTTCATTCACCATATATTCCATAATACCCGGCGAAAAATTTTTAAGCATCCACTCTTCCAGAGAGATAGGCTCCTCTTCCGGCCTCAATTGTTTCATCACTTCAATATGAGCCGGGTAGTGGAGGTGTGGAGTGCTGTTTACAGCAGTATCGTCATGATCAAGAATTAGACAGCGGTATTTCATATCGGCTCCTATAACAAATCCAAATATTGTCTTTATCGGGTATTTATACTAAATATCTATTATTAAGTAGAAATAGTATAACAGGAGATATGATATATGGCTGTAGGGAGAATGAATATTATCAGAAAGTGGAGCCTATATATCAAGAATAATAACCCGGCTTCCAGAAATATATAATTTACAGGAATAAAGTAAAGAAACAGATTGTTAACACTTGTTCTTAAGAGAATTAAAGTTCTCCTTAATAGATTAGCTCAAGATGCCTGAGTACCTTGAAACCTTTAAGGGTGATAGGATATGCTTGCGAAAAAGGGAGATAGGTACTGATATGCGAAAAATAAGTTTTGAACGGAATATAATTAAGTACCCTGCAGGTTCATGTCTGGTTTCATTCGGAGATACTAAAGTAATTTGTACTGCAACGCTTTCGCAAGAGGTGCCTCCTTTTCTAAAAAACACCGGGAAAGGCTGGGTAACCGCTGAATACGCAATGCTCCCAGGCAGTACCGGTGGTGGAAGAAAACGGCGTGACGGAGTAAAGAAAGATGGAAGAAGTACCGAAATTCAGCGTTTAATCGGGCGCTGTCTCCGGGCTGCTGTTGACCTTGAAAAGCTGGGAGAGGTTACCATAACAATAGATTGTGATGTTTTACAGGCCGATGGAGGAACCAGAACTGCAGCAATATCCGGCGGATGGGTGGCCCTCTATGATGCTCTTCGTGTACTGGCGAAGGAGCAGGGAGAAGAAAGCCCTGAAATATATCTTCTTGGGCAGGTTGCAGCGGTAAGTGCCGGGAAGGTAGCCGGGAACATCATCTGTGATCTGGATTATATCGCCGATTCCAGTGCTGAGGTTGATATGAATATTGTGATGCGTGATGATTCACTTGTGGAGGTTCAGGGAACCGGGGAGCAGGGTGTTTTCTCACGGGATGAACTAAACGAACTTTTATCTTCGGCGGAAAGAGGAATTGCAGCGATCCAGGCCGCACAAAGGGAGGTTCTGGGAATATGAAGTATATAAAAAAATTGACTGGTGAAAAGTGTTATTTATCCCCGATATCTCTGGATGATGCCGAACTCTACACAAAATGGCTTAATGATCTTGAAATAACTCAATACTTGAATTTAAGTGTTCTGAGTGTAAGCCTCCAGGGAGAAAAAGAGGCATTGCAACGACTTGCAAAGGAACATAATTATGCGGTAGTCGATAATAAGACTAACAATCTCATAGGTAATTGCGGACTGCATAATTGGGATAAAATTAATCAAACGGCTGAAATCGGGATATTTATCGGTGATAGGGATTATTTGGGAAAGGGGTATGGAACTGAGGCTATGACACTCCTGATTCGCTTTGCTTTTGATTATCTGAATATTCATACCATTTTGTTACGGGTTTTTTCCTACAATGAACGAGCACATGCTTGTTACTGTAAAGTTGGTTTCAGGGAGATCGGCGTCTGGAAAGAGAGCCTCGTTCAGAAAGGGCAGAGACATGATACTATTTTTATGGAAATCACCCCTGAGATATTTGCTTCTGTACAGAGTACTTAGAATATATTTGCAGATCTTCCCCAATCATAATGATTCTGTTTCAACTCTTCACGGGTCGGCATAGTGTATAAAATTATTCCGTCTAAAGAAGCGGCATATATACCTGTATCAATAATTTGATAGGTAAAGCTGCTGCTGAATGAGCGGTCTATGGTTTTTGTCTGTTTCTTTTTTTTCTCAGATTTAACACTTTCAATACAATCTTTCATATGCCCTAAGTTGCGGTCGTACATTGATCCGACATTTCCGCTATTTTCATAATCATCAAAATCGATAAGTTTGACATCAGCAAAAACAATAGCCGGAACAGTGACTTTATCACTATCACTAATAATATACTCACTAAACTGCTGAGGATTAAGCGAGCTGACAATCAATGGATGAACCGGGCAGAGTTCCTGATACATTGCATAACCTTTCCAATTTCCGGGAACTTTGCAGGTGTTTTTATACAACTGAAGAGTTCGGCCGTCTTTTGTAACAAGATACATACTCTTCATTTTTTCATGAGGGGTATTTTCAAGTACCCGGTAAATAGAGAGATAAAGTGAGTGTTTTGGTTCGCCACTGCTGTGAGCCACACAATTTTTTCCAGCAAAATCCCAGTCAAATGAGGATTCAAATCCACCTTCAACTTCAATAAATATCAGCTGTTCTGCTGATCCTTTTCGTGATCCGGTTGCCATGTATGACCCAAATGCTTTAGGGTCAAGCTCCGAGGCAATTAACGCTTCCATTGGAAATACGGTTAAATAGTAATAAATCATTTAAAGTCTCCTGACGCTATTATAACATGGGACTATTCCCATTGGTTTAAAAAAGTGAGAATAGGTTAAATTTTGAGAAAATTGAAACAGAAATCAGAGAAACTACTGCCATTATTTTAATTAGAATATCAAGAGAAGGCCCTACGGTGTCTTTTAGCGGATCCCCAACAGTATCTCCGATAACAGCTGCTTTATGCGCATCAGATCCTTTTCCACCATAATGACCGTGCTCTATATATTTTTTTGCATTATCCCACGCTCCACCGGCATTTGCTGTATAGAGGGCAAGCATGATAGCCGAAAGGGTAGTTCCAATAAGCAGGCCTCCGACAAATTCAGGTCCAAATATAAACCCGGAAACAATAGGTGTCGCAACTGATATTATTGCAGGAAATTTCATTTCAGCAAGAGCTCCGGCTGATGAAATGGAAATACAGGTTTTATAGTCGGGTTTGCTTTCACCCGTAATAATACCGGGGTCTGAAGCAAACTGTCTTCGAACTTCCTGAACCATTTTTCGTGCTGCATTTGCTACAGCTTCTATCAGGATCCCTGAAAACAGGTAAGGCAGTGCTGCACCGGCTAAAGCACCAACAAGGGTCATGGTATTAACCATATTGAGGATAAGATCAATTCCTCCTGCTGAATTCTCTCCAGCCTGCGCATACAAATAAGAGGCAAAAAGTGATAATGCAGCAAGAGCAGCAGATCCTATAGCAAAACCTTTCCCTATTGCAGCGGTGGTATTTCCTACTGCATCCAGCTCATCGGTAATTTCCCGAACTTCAGGATCAAGTTTAGCCATCTCGCTTATTCCGCCGGCATTGTCGGCTATAGGTCCATATGTATCGACGGATACAGTTACCGTGACAAATGAGAGCATTCCGATTGCGGCCATAGCAACGCCATAGAGACCGGCAGTTGCATTTGCAGCAATAATACAGATTCCTAAAGTAATTACCGGAGCAATTACAGAGGTCATTCCAACGGCCATCCCTTGTGTAATAGTTAATGCAGCACCCTCTTTAGAGGCTGCGGCTATTCCCTGAGTCGGTTTGAAATCATAGCTTGTGTAATGTTCAGCCATCTGGCCGATTATTATCCCACTTACAATACCAAGTACAGCGCAGACCCAAGGTGAGAGGATTCCCAAATTAAAACTAATGGGAGCTACCTGTTCTGCAGAAAAGTAGAACCAGGTAAGAATACCGGTGGATATGAGAGTAATTCCAGCTCCGGCAAAGGTTGCTCTGTTAAGCTCTTTATGTGGATTTTTGGAGACTTTCTTTAACAGGAGATATAAAACACCAAACATAGATGAAAATAGTCCCAGTGCTGCAAAAACAAGCGGGTAACTAACCAGCTTACTCACCAATGTCTCTGAAATGGATTGTCCTGTATTTCTGACTGAGAAAAAAGTATATGCAGCTAATACAATCGCGGAGATAAGTGATCCGACATAACTTTCCAGAAGGTCAGAACCTAAACCAGCTACGTCACCAACATTATCACCAACATTATCTGCAATTGTCGCCGGGTTTCTTGGGTCATCTTCAGGTATTCCCGCCTCTGTTTTTCCCACGAGATCTGCACCCATATCAGCGGCTTTGGTGAATATCCCTCCACCGACTCTGTTAAACATGGCAATAACTGAGCATCCAAGTGCATAGCTGGATACAGTCATGGTAAAGGGAATATCACTTATACCAAGCCAGTTTTTATGAAATGAAAGGTTTTCAGGATTTAACTGTCCCAGCCATTTTCCGAATACCATATAGATAATAAACAGACCGAGAAGTGCAAATCCACCAACACATAAACCCATAACACTTCCACCCTGAAAGGCGACTTTTAGAGTTTTGCCAATGTCTCTGGTTTCTTTTGCCTCATTGGCTACACGGACATTGGAAATAGTAGCAATCTTCATTCCTATCCACCCGGCACTGGCACTCATGACTGCTCCGAGAACAAATGATACAGCTGAATACCAGGAGACCACTACAGCCAATAGAATTGCAATACAAGCAGCAACTACAGCTATGATCTTATATTCGTGCTTAATGAATGCATCTGCACCTTCCTGAATAGAAGCAGCAATTTCCTGCATTTGGTCGGTTCCAGCGTCCCGTCGTTTCACACCGTAGAAATTGATGGCAGCAAAGATGAGCGCCGCAAGTGCGGCAATAATAATTAATCCTATCATATGCCCGATCCCTTTAGAGAGTAGTTTAATAATGTTGTTGTAAACTCAATAGTACGTAAAATCCATCTAAATATGGATCTGTACCGTAATATCCCCATACGCCGATATCCTGAGCCCGCTATATTCAAAGAATTATCGCGGCCTTCATAACCCAAATATAGCATATACAACCAGAAAGATTTTGTACAGCGCCTTGCTAAATAAATATACTATAAATATGTATATTTATACTAAAACAGCCAGGAGTTCAGAAATTCTTTGTGTAAGTTCAGTAAGTGGAACCTGTTCAGCATCACCATTACCGGTACGTAGTTTTACCTCAACGGCTCCCTGTTTCAAGGTTCTGTTACCTATAACTATGCGGATAGGAATTCCTATAAGATCGGCATCATTAAACTTAACACCAGCGGAATCCTTACGATCATCAAGTAGTACATCAATACCAGCGTCAGTAAGCTCTTCGTAAATTCTTTCTGGTACTTCATTATCCTTTACCAGACTGACAATATGGACTGTATAGGGAGCTACTGCCAGAGGAAGTTTTAATCCGGAATCATCGCAGTACTCTTCTGCAAGACAGGCCAGCAGTCGTCCTACACCAATTCCATACGAACCCATAACTACCGGTTTTCGTGTTCCATCTTCATCCTGGAATGTACAGTTCAGGGCTTCAGAATACTTTGTTCCCAGCTGGAAAATATTTCCCACTTCGATACCCTTACGTAAAGTTAATGAAGCTCCGCATTTTGGACAGGAATCACCTTCTGACGCACTTGCGATATCAGCAACCTTCCCGTTGTAGTCGCGGCCAAAATTAGTATTTAAAGTATGGAATCCGACCTTGTTGGAACCTGCAACTAAATTATTGGATTTTGCAGCACTATCATCAACAATTATTATGCAGTCAGCTCCGATAGGTGAGCCGTATCCCGGTTCCATTCCGGCTTTACGTATTTCGTCGACGTGTGCCGGTCTCAGCTGGTTTGCCCCGGCGGCATTCTGGAATTTTGCCTCCTCAATATCCAGATCGCCCCTGATTACCGCAGTTATCAAACGCTCCTCTTCTTCACCATTTTCATCCGTAAAGGTTCCCATCATGAAGACCGCTTTTGCAGTCTTTCGTTCAGGTATAGAGAGAAACGCAGCA
Organism: uncultured Spirochaetales bacterium; assembly: GCA_964567895.1. Lineage (GTDB taxonomy): Bacteria > Spirochaetota > Spirochaetia > JABMQR01 > JABMQR01 > JABMQR01. The sequence goes on from CAZMOX010000039.1 coordinate 17,969, forward strand.
AGATCAGCTATCGTTTCAGTTCCCGGAGTCTCCACTACCTCACACGCCAGACTCTCTTCCGGGTAATAATCTTTCTTAAATTCAGCAACCTGCCTGTTGGCAGTAAGACCGCAGTCAGGACAGATTATTATGGAATCCTCACCAATGGGTGACAGATACATATATTCGTGAGCTATCTTTCCTCCCATCATGCCGGTATCTGAACCTACAGCAATTACAGGAAGTCCACAGCGTTTAAATATTCTAAAATAGGCGTCATAATGTACTGCATACTGTTTTTCAAGTCCAGCCCAGTCCCGATCAAAAGTATAGCTGTCTTTCATAGTAAACTCACGAACTCTGATCAGTCCCGCCCTGGGCCGGGGATCATCCCGCCATTTTGTCTGGAGATGATATACGATGGCAGGAAGTTTTTTATAGGAATCTATCTGCTGTCGTGCTAAATCGGTTACGGCCTCTTCATGTGTCATGGCAAGAACCATATCCCTTCCAACCCGATCTTTAAATCTGCCTAACTCTTTATCAATACTATAATATCTTCCGGTTTCCTTCCAAATCTCAGCTGGATTTACTACAGGCATAAGTATTTCCTGTCCGCCTATTCTATCCATTTCCTGCCGGATGATCGTTTCAATTTTCTTTATTGACCGATATCCAAGGGGTAGGTGAGAAAAAATACCAGCCCCAAGCTGGTTGATAAAACCGGCTCGAAGAAGAAGTTCATATCCACGGCTTTCAGCGCTGCTTGGTGCTTCCCTAAGTGTTCTGGAAAATAGTTTAGACATTTTCATTGTACGGACTCCTGAAATCAGTTCATGCTCATGAATAACCTTACGACAAAGATGTGCTCAATGCAGCAGAGTCATTCCTGTTGCGTCAGATTATCAGAATGCCAATAGAAAAACAACTATGAGAAATTTATGAGAAATCCGAAGGATCAGCTATGATTGATGATTTTTTAAGCCTGATATTGGCACCAGATGCAGTCATAGCGAATATCTTGATTCTGGCATCTCTTGGCACTTGTATTGATCCAACCTCTGGAGGAAGGTCAATTCTGAAACGATAGAGATAGCCGTAATAATAGGGGAAATCAATACCGGCACCGTGCATGTGTGTAGAATAGAATTCCAACCGTTGTCGGGTTATATATCCCGGATCTACACGCAGGCATTTGTTTTTCCAGATATAGTCCCTTGGTTCTTTACCGGGGCGCTCCCAAATTCTGGTATCGTATTGTCCTACAAAACCTGTCATTGGGGGTACTGTTATAACAACCTCTTTACCCGGCGCTTCAGGGAAGCGAAAGACTGCATCTGTTCCCGTATCAGATGCAGCAAGAATATAGATACTGTCGGCTCTTATGCCCGGCTGCAAATCCGGTATGGTCAGCAACTCGCCTCCGCAGGCTAATGCACAATATTGGTCTGATTTGATGAACTGAAAAGTAATGGGACCGTTACTAATAACTTTAGGCATGGTTTCCAGAGGAAACAAGGGTCCGCTTCCCGCTGAGGAATCCCCATTTTCACTTTGAAGTATAGCATTTCTGGGAAAATCCATATGTATATTATCGACAGTAGTAACCGTTTTCTGTCCGGCACCCGCAGCAATTCTGATAGCAAATGTTTTTATACCATTTTGGTTAATATCAAATGTAAGAGTCTGGCCGGACCATTTTATATCATCAATTTTCTTTTCAAGACCATCTACTTCAATTGCATTAAGGATTCTGGAATTTAACCGAATTTCAGCGTTTTTCAGTGTTTGTCCCCAATTCTCCTTAACCCTGATTATTATTGATTTTTGATCCTCTTCTGCCATTTTACAGGCAGTCACCGAGAGCTGTGAGGTAGAAATTGAATAGAGACTAATATTGGCAGGAAGCAGTTTTTCAGGTCTTGGTGTCTCCCTTCCCAGTCCAGGATGAAAAATCCGTATAGGATTTACTGCTATGTGC
>CAZMOX010000040.1:0-19696 GCA_964567895.1 uncultured Spirochaetales bacterium
AAGTGTCCCGGTGATTTATTGAGGTATTCACCAACATAGTTGTTGATGCGTGACAGTTCCGAAAACTGCTATATTACTGAATAGTAAGAACCAATTTCATACCATAATCAATCTTAGACATTAAACTTTGAGATAAATTACTAACTTTTTCAGTTAATCTTTTTTTGTCTATGGTCGAAATTTGAGAAATATTTACAACTGCATTTTTTGTGTGATTTTCTCACGGTACCGCCAGTCTCAGCGGAAGTTAGGGAATTAACACATGTTCAACCATCTTCCAACTATGCACAGCTGTATTATGATACAAACAGTTCTGATTACCTCCGTAAACAATATGTTCTTTTTTTTGAATAGTATCTATTCCAGGAAAATTTTTGAATCCTTTTAAAAACCCGGAGTTTAACGTTTGAGACAGCTTTATTTCAATTAAATCAAGATCAAACCCATTGTCCAGCACAATATCCAGTTCATTCCCTTTTTGATCTCTATAAAAGAAGAGGTTGTCTTTTTCTCCCCGATTAAATTTTTTCTTCAATAACTCGGAAACTACATAAGTTTCAAATAAAGCACCTTTTAAAGGGTGATTGATTAGATGTTCAGCTGATTTTATACCAATTAAATTAGCTGCCAGGCCGGTATCTAAAAAATACAGTTTAGGTGTTTTCACAAGTCTTCTGGTTATTCGTTTATGGTAGGGTCTAAGTAATTTAATTATATAGCTTGCTTCCAAAACAGAAATCCATGACTTTATAGTATTATGACTGACTCCGGTTTCATTACTTATAGCATTAAGATTAACAAGCTGTCCTGTCCTTCCGGCACATAGCTGCAGAAACGTTTCGAATTGGGTTATATCTCTTATATTTATAATTTGCCTGACATCACGTTCCAGACACGTGTTTATATAAAAGGCGGCAACATCAGTTGGGTTTATATTTTTATCAAAGATTCTCGGCAAAAACCCGGTATAGAGAACAGTATCGATATGTATTCTATCAAGCTTAGGATATGCTTCCTGCAAAGTAAATGGAAGAAGTTTAACAATAGCCGTTCTCCCCGCCAGAGACTGTGTAATCCGGGACATCATTTCAAATTGCTGACTCCCGGTTAATATAAACAATCCTTCCTGATTTTTATTGTCAACAATTGTCTGGATATAAGATAGCAAATCGGGTGTCCGTTGAACCTCGTCTATTACAGCTCCATCGGGAAATTGGGATAAAAATCCTCTCGGGTCGGATTGCGCATAGTTTCTATTATCAAGCTCTTCCAAGGAAACATACGGCTTATGGGGAAAGAGTGCTTTAGACAAAGTAGTTTTTCCTGATTGTCTGGGACCCGTAATGGTAACCACAGGGAATTTCTTCGCATATTCCAGAACTATATCTGTTATTTCTCTTCTAATCATTATAATATATAATACCACTCCAAGGTGTAATATGTCAAACGTATTTACAATTTACACCAATAATACTCAACAATCCCTACCAAAAATTGAATAGTCAGGAAAGCAATGGCCATAATTAAACACATTGCTATGTACCTTGAAGGACATCCTCCCCATCAAGTAAATTCCACAAATCTGTAGTCAGCTCGTAGGATGTGCTCCGACCCCCAGCTTCAGACTTTATCAGCAGACCAATCTCAACCAGTTCATTAATATCCCGCCCTGCCGTATAGGAAGTGCTTTTTGTCATCTTTGCCCACTTGGCAGTGGTTAGCTTACCAAAAAAACTACCCTCAACTAATTTGCACAGCATTGATATCTGGCGTGCATTATAGCGGTTGGGATCAAGAGAGCGTACCAGGCGGCTCAAATTAAGTACCTTTCGTATCTCCCCCACAGAGTACTCTAAAGATCGTTGAAGCATTTCAAGATACCACACCACCCAAGAGGTGATATCGACTGATGAAGATGCCGAGACTAAAGCTAACGCTTCATAGTACTGATTCCTCTCCCGGTTTATCTGACCGGAAATACTGTAGAGATGGTCCTTACGTTCTTCACCTGCTGCCAGCAAGTAGTCTGATAACGCACGGGCAATCCTTCCGTTCCCATCGCCAAAAGGGTGGATACAGACAAACCAGAGATGGGATAGGGCACTTTCGATCAGGTAGTGGTATCGTGGTTTCGACTGAATAGATTCGAGCAGCCTGGCTATTTCCCGTTCAACTTGTTCGGCTGGAACTCCCTCAAAAATTTCTATTTGCCGTCCTTCGTACCTCCCGCTGACAATTGAGACCGGTCCCGTTCGCCACCCTCCCACAATTGGAGGTTGAAGTCTGGGGGCTGCATCTGCAAAGAGAAGTCTATGCCACCCTAACAATCGTTCACTGGTTAAAGGGATATGGTGATTCTGTACTGCATCCATCACTAAAGCTGCAGCATTTTCAGAGCGTTTATCAGGATTTTTCGGTACTCCGGTATCAATTCCCAACCGGCGGGAAACAAAAGACCAGACAGAGGCTGCCTCCAGCAGCACCCCTTCAATTTCATTGCTTTTCAAGGTCTCATCTGTAAGCATCTCAATTTGGATTCTCTCGCGGGCGGCATCGTCAATTAGCGTCGCTGTTGCATCTAAGGTTCCCTGCAGGTAGTGAATACGACGAAGCAGCTTTTCGACTGCAGTTGTATTAAAAGTAAAATTTGGCCAATTCTGATGTTCCCAGATGTATCTTTCCATTACATCCCCCAATGCAGTCTGTTTTTCATAACTATTATGCTATAAATAGATACAAAACCTACTATTCATTGCATAAATGCAATGAATAACTGTAAGTATATATGAATTTTGCAAATATACAACGATTATATGTAATTTAACGAATTTTTTCCAATTCAGCCCTGCATTGCATTCCAATTATAGAAATGAAAGTACCCCACTCTCCTCGATAATCTGCATTCTTGTGTGTTCAGTTCCGGAAACTGCTATATTACTGAATAGTAAGAACCAATTTTATACCATAATCCATCTCAGACATTAAACTTTGAGATAAATCACTAACTTTTTCAGTTAATCTTCTTTTGTCTATGGTCGAAATCTGAGAAATATGTACAACTGCTTTTTTTGGTAACCCAGACTCGTCTGTCTCAAGATAGACATTTCCAGGGGCATCCGCTAAATTCAGATTTGTTGTGATTGAGGCCACAATTACTGTTTGAATTTCACTTCTATTAAAGGCATCATCTTGAATTACAAGAACAGGTCTTTTAAAACCGGGTTCACTTCCAAATGGAATTCCAAGATCAGCCCACCATATTTCACCACGAATCATTTTTAGAGGCCTCTCTAAGTGAATCTATTCCAATATCCATAACTTCTTCGCCATTGTTTACCTGAGAATAAAGAACATTTAATTTCTCAGTTATTTTATCCTTATTGTGGTGTTCAATAAATTCTTTTATTGCCTTGACATAGAGTTGGCTTCTTGCAAGTCCTAATTGTTTGGCTGTTATTTCAGCTTCTTTGAATAAATTGTCTGGAATTGATATCGCTGTTTTCATATATTTAGTATAACAAAAGTATAACCGTAATGCAATTGGAATTTTACGTATTGAACATAAAAATTTAGTTGTGCATTTTAATAGTATTCAAAAAATATGCTGCTTACTAACACCCACTCTTATTATTCCTTTATCCAAATACAACTTACCACCCCACTCCCCCAGAAAATTTGTCCTTTTGTGGGAAATGTACCGGATACCGGAGTCTTGGTTGACATATTGTCTCAATGGTACTAATTTTACTAATATTATGTCGACTATTTGTCTATGTTATATTCTAATACTTGACGATCATGCTCTTTAGTGCTAACTTTATTAATACCATGTCACCCATCAATCAAGTATATCAAATAAAAAGTCTGGATGCTTTTTTCTCTCAGCATGCTGTATTTACTGTGGATGAGTTCAAAGAATTTCTTTCAAAGCATCAAACCACCAACACAAATACCAGAAAATCTCTCTTAACCTATCATCGAACACACGGTCGAATAATCTCAATTCGCCGAGGTCTCTATGCAGTAATTCCCAAAGGCAGCAATCCTGACACTCATCCTGTTGATCCTTATCTCATCGCTGCAAAGATAACCAAGGATGCAGTCCTCGCCTATCATACGGCTTTGGAGTTCCATGGAAAAGCATACTCAATTTATAATAAAATAATCTATACTTCCCCGGTGAAGTCGACCCCGCTTAGATTTCGAACCAGCGAATTCACACGTACACCTATACCGCATTCACTCATAGGGAAACAAGCAACTATGGTTGGAGTAATCTCGCACAATCGCTCAGGAGTGGATATACTGGTAACCAATCTGGAACGAACTTTTGTCGATACTCTCGATCGGCCGGAAGTATCCGGAAGCTGGGAAGAAATATGGAGATCTTTAGAATCAATCGAGTTCTTTGACCTTGATCAAGTATACGAATATGTAAACCTCCTGGATAATGCAACAACATCTTCAAAAGTTGGATTCTTTCTTGAACAGCATCAGGAATCACTGATGGTCGAAAATCGGTACCTAGAGCAGCTTCAGAAAATGAAGCCCAAACAACCCCACTACCTGAATCGTAGCGACCGAAAAGATTGTCGTTTATTTACCCAATGGAATCTCTTGATTCCTGAGAAAATCATCAATCGATCCTGGAGTGAAGTTTTATGATGCTCTCTTCATCTGAGGTTCTACCAGTAGCCGAATCCACCGGATTTAATCCCGGTATGGTTGAAAAGGTCATACATCTGATTAACCTTTTGAACGCGCTTGATGCCCACCCATTTCTAAAAGGAAAATGGGTATTGAAGGGGGGAACTGCATTAAATCTCTTTGTATATAATTTACCCAGATTGTCAGTTGATATTGACTTGAATTATATTGGGGCACTCGGACGTGACGAAATACTTGCAGACCGGCCCAAAATAGAACAGGCGATCCAGGCTGTATTCTCAAGGGAAGGATTCAGGGTTAAACGGATGCCAACAGAACATGCAGGAGGGAAGTGGGTTCTCAACTATCAAAGCTACACTGGTCAATCAGGCAATCTGGAAGTCGACTTCAACTTCATGTATAGACAACCACTCTGGAATATCAAACATCTTAAATCTTGCCTTTTGGGATCACACCAGACAAAGAACACACCAGTTCTCGATCTTCACGAATTAGCAGCCGGTAAATTAGCCGCACTCATGGCACGAAATCAAGCCCGGGACTTATATGATAGTCACCGTATTTTAGCATCCCTTGATCTGCATATTGATCTACTAAGGATCGCATTCGTAGTATATGGAGGAATGAACCGCAAAGATTGGAGAACTGTTACTTTAGACGATATCACATTCGATGCGGATGACCTGACACGAAAGCTTTGTCCGGTACTTCATGATCCTTCAATCCTGAAGGATCAATCACCGGTAGAATATGGATCGCACCTTATGGAGGAGTGTCAGAAAGCTATGTCTAAAGTCCTCCCCCTTTCGGTATCGGAAAAAGAATTCCTTGATCTCCTGCTAGAGGAAGGGAAGATCGATTCAACTCTATTGACCAATGATCTTGACCTACAAAAACGTATTCAAACCCAACCATTACTTGAGTGGAAAGCACTGAATGTACGACGTCATAAAGGAATTTCTTGACAACTATAATCTGTGATGTAGTTTGATCAATAGCTTTCTTTTATAAAACAATTTTTCAATCAATATTGCGCATTGAACTATTCAAACATAAATTCCCTTGCATCTTGGGGACGGAGGAATGCAAACAAAACTGCTTTACAATAAATTCTATACCCCATTAAGACCTCTAAAATGAAGGGTTTTCTTGAAATTCACGCAAAAAAATACTTTTTCGAAGGCTTCCCTGGCACGGGGGTCTTAATATCGAACTCTTCTTCTTTAATAGACAATTTGCATGTCCCATTGTTTCCGAATGACTGTCTGGATATCGCCGAAATATGCAGTAAGCAGTTATTACCTCATATGACAATCAGTTCATTTCAAATATCTGCATATAATGAGTCCAACTGTAAATAATGAGTATTCAGTCATAAAAATAAATTGTTATTTATTCAGAATTTCAGACAATAAAAGGAAGACAAAAAGAACCGTAATAATTTAAAACTTGCATTTTCTTGCATCCAGTGCCGGGCACCCTCGATTGCCATCCCAAAATCTCAAAACTTCTATCTCATTTTCTAAAACAACTTAAACACTCCCCTTAGCCCCAAAAATTGCATAAACTTGTAATTCGTGCCTAGCACGGGGCTCCTGGTACCGCAATCGGGAAATTTGGATAAAAATCCTCTCGGGTCGGATTGCGCATAGTTTCTGGAATCGGTACCCGGTTCAAAAGATTGGCCAGCTTAACACCCACTCTTATTATTCCTTTATCCAAATACAACTTACCACCCCACTCCCCCAGAAAATTTGTCCTTTTGTGGGAAATGGTCCCGGTACCGCAATACAGGAAAATTACCATCTGAAATAATTGACAACTCAAAGAAAATTAAGTAGTATGAATATATAATCATGTATTCGTGAGGTGTAAGTATGAAAATATTGGAACGAGGGCAACTGACAATACCAAAAAAGTATCGGGACCGTTATGGGATCAGACAGGACACAGAACTCGATATACTACCAACTGAAAATGGACTACTCATTATTAAAAAGAAAATGAAGCAGAATCCATTCCGCGAAGTTTTTGGCATACTTGGAAAACAGGAAAATACAGACAGCATTATTGAAGAAATGAGAGGTAGATACCTATGATCTCATCAATAGACACTAATATCCTGCTCGATATTTTTCTACCTGACCCGATACATGGAGAACCTTCTCTACAGCTACTTGAGAGAGCTTCACAAAGAGGTGCTCTTATAATCTGTGATATTGTATATTGTGAACTGTCGCCTCAATTTAACGATAAGAACCTACTTGATGAGTCACTGGATAAAATTGGAGTCAAGGTAATATCAGCCGATACTGATATACTCTATCAGGCAGGACAACTCTGGCGTCGGTACCGTAAGCAGCAAAACTCACGCGAAAGGATTATACCGGATTTCATCATCGGTGCTTTTGCATTGAACCAGGGAAATCACCTTCTTACAAGGGATCGTGGGTTTTATCGTGCCTATTTTCAAGACCTCAAAATAAATTAACGATTCATACTCATACAGTCATGAAAATTACTATAGGCGTATACTGTTTTACAGTTGATCTTGTTTCAGGTATAGTTTTTTTGCACTTCCATTAAGAATAATTTCCGCTTATTATAAAAAAGTGCAATTGACTTGACAGTTAAATTTTTAGTGATACTATTAAGTATCAAAACACTGTTACTTGAATTGGGTGCAGTGAATACATATAGTGTCACCTTGATTGGTGGCAGTCCTTCCTAAAAGTGTAACCCTACAGGGGTGCATATCACTGCCTGCAATTTTGAAAAAAAATGGCATATACACCCACTTGGTGAGCGACCATTACCACTATTGGGAAGATGGTGGGTCTACGTATCATAATCGCTATAACACTTGGGAGATAGAGAGAGGACAGGAAGGTGATAATTGGAAAGGATGTGTAAAAGATCCCGAACCTAAAGAAAGAATAGGACGTATATGGCGTCAGGACGATGTTAATAGGGAATACATGCAGACCGAAGAAGAGATGCCCCAGTACAGGACCTTTCAGAAAGGGCTAGAGTTCATCAATACTAATAAAGATCAGGATAATTGGTTTTTGCAGATAGAGACATTCGATCCACATGAGCCCTTTTTTTCCATGGAAGAGTGGCAGAACCTGTATCCCCATGACTGTTCAGGCCCAAAATTCGATTGGCCGGAATATGCTAAAGTCTCCGAAACACCGGAACAGGTAGAACATATCCGCCATTTGTATGGGGTCATGATGAGCATGTGCGACAATTATCTGGGTAAAGTCCTTGATATCATGGATGCCAACAACATGTGGGAAGATACTATGCTTATTGTAAATACCGACCATGGGTATCTGTTGGGCGAACACGGCTGGTGGGCGAAATGCGTCATGCCGTTCTATAACGAAGTAGCGCATACACTGTTATTCATTTGGGATCCACGTTCAGGTAAATCAGGCGAGAAACGAAAAAGCCTGGTTCAAACAATCAATCTCGCACCCACACTGTTGGATTACTTCGCCATACAGCCAACTGAAGATATGACCGGTAAGGTTTTGAAAGATACTATTGAAAAAGATAACCCGGTAAGGGAAGCGGCTCTTTTTGGCATGCATGGAGGCCATATCAATTGTACCGACGGTCGCTATGTGTATATGCTCGCTCCACAAAAACCGAAACCCGAGACTCCGACATTATTCAATTACACTATCATGCCAACACATATGCGGAATTTATTCACCGTTGAGGAACTTAAACAAGCAACTCTGTCAGAGCCATTCACTTTCACCAAGGAAGTTCCACTCATGAAAATCCCCGCACAAGAAGGAAGCCTTGGCGGTCCTGGTGGCGAGGTCGTCAAAGAACCCCTGGTGAGCATGCTGTTCGATCTTGAACAAGACCCACAACAGCAAAGACCATTCCGTGATGCTGCTTTGGAAGACATGATGAAAAAAACACTTGGTTGCACTACTTCGAGCGCATGATGCACCACAAGAACTCTATTGTCGGTTTGGTTTAGATTAAGATTAGTACTGGTAGGGGAAAATTATGGTAAAAGAAGATACCAAAGTATTGTTAGGATTTGTACCAATAGGAAAGTTCTGCTTCAGTCATGAGGATGCCCTTAAGCAGAAACAAACCATCGAACAGGTACTTAAAGACTTGAATATTGCATACGTTGGGTTGGACTTTGTCATTGCAGATGGCATAGTACGCTCAGATGATGATGCGGAAAAAGTAATCCACTATTTCAAAACGCTAGCCCCGGAGCAAAAACCCGATGCATTATTCCTTCCCCATTGTAATTTCGGGACCGAAACGGCAGTTGGCATACTAGCAAGGGCTTTAGGCATTCCCGTTCTTCTTTGGGGGTCCCAGGACGAGGCCCCACTGCAAGATGGAACACGTCTGCGGGACAGTCTTTGCGGGGTCCTGGCTTCCAGCAAAGTCCTTCAAAATTGTGATGTTCCTTTTACCTATATTCCTAATTGTTTCCCGTGCGACGCCGTTTTCAGCCTCCGCCTTACAGAATTCGTCCACATGGTGGCTGTGGTGCGTCGTTTCAAAAAAGGTATGCGTATTGGCATTATAGGCAACAGACTCCCCTTCTTCCAATGCACCATGGTGAATGAGCAGGAGCTGCTGCAAAAATTCGGCATTACGGTTGTCCCGGTTAATCTTTTACGGGTTGCACAGGCTATCCGTGTTGCAGAAGCTGAAAAAACCGACGCATATCACCGAGAATTAGTGCAACTGAGTGACAAGGTCGACCTCTCAGCCATGCCATTGGTTTCTATGGTCAGGGTCCTTGCATTCCGGGATGTTTTACTTGATCTTGCGAAAACCCTGAATCTTGATGGTCTTACTGTTGAAAACATTATGGAACTAACTAAAGAGATGGGTGTACATTTGGTATATGCTTTGGCAGCGGTAACGGAAGCGGGTATTCCGGCCGTGATTGAAAGCGATATCCATGGGATAATCTCATCAGTGTTACTCCAAAGTGCAACACTGGATACACAACCCACCTTTTTTATGGACATAACGGTTAGGCATCCCCATAATAGAAATGGATTTCTCCTTTGGCATAATTCTGCACCTCTTGCACTAAAAGACCCCGCTTGTATCAATCCGTCTATCGGTGAACATTGGACTATGCCGGGAATTGAACCCGGCGTCTGCAATTGGAAGCTAAAGGATGATCACGTCACCATTGCGCGTTTCGAAAGAGGCAAGAATGGGTACAGTCTACTCAGTTTCAAGGTGAATTCCATACCAGGTCCCTATACACGAAACACCTATGTATGGGTTGAAAGTGAAAATTGGGAAACACTTGAACAAAAAATTGTTTACGGGCCCTATCTACACCATGTTGCATGCATTTACGATGATGTCACAGCGATTCTTCAAGAAGCCTGCAAATACATCCCTTCATTAATCTTCGATCCACTTTAAGGGGAAATACTACCCATGACCAATGAAGAAAAGGAACTCAGATTCAAGCATCCTGACACACAACAACCATATCTTGGCCGAAGCATCGCCTGTTTTTCGCAACCCAACGAAGCCGGAAGTGCAATCGCCTTGACCTATATGGGACACAATAAGATTGAGCATCCACTTGCTGCTGTCTCAAATCAAGAAACAACCCGTTTTTTAGGCCCAGCTTGCCAAATATCATCAATAACCGCAGTGGTTTCTTCGGTGGCAAGGTACACTTTCTGGGGACAATACGACAGCAATGATAGTTGGAGCCTGCATTGTGCGGAATTATCTGATGACACGGGTTTTCTGCCCCCTCATAAGATATTATCATCACAATATACCATAACCGATATCCAAGCGACCATGCCGCCAAACGGAAAGATTCTGGTCTGTTGGACAGAGATAACACCGGCTATCGTGCGTATTCGCTGTGTCGAATGGAGTCCTACTACAAAGCAAACCTACCGAGACTGGATTATATCGGATCCCGCGTACGACTCTTACCGACCGGATAGCATAACCTCCAATAACGGAGAGGTATGGTTGGCATGGGACCGATACTGTAAGGACCAGTATGAAGTAGTGCTGATCACGCTGGAAGCTACCACAGAAACATCAACAACAGAAGTTCCCGGTATATCAAAGCGTTTTATATTCCGTGGAATCGCCGAGGATTGGAATGCTGCGAAAATAAACGAAACCCCCTCGGGTATTGTGTGCATATGGCGCGGCACCCGCGAAGTCTACGAGGACATGGGTATATTCGATCGATGGTCCTACGCTAAAGGAGCAATCATCAACAACGATTCTTATTCCCTATTACAGGATCCTAATCACCCAGACGATACTGCCATTATCGCCGACTTTCGTGAAGGGTTGTTGGCCAAAGTGGTTACAAAAGGTTATGTGGGTCTCAGGCGGAATCCCCAGATTATCCGTCGTGGCAACCATTGCCATATTGCGTGGGAAGTGAGACCTGAAGAAACCAAGACCTCCATAAAAGGACAATTGGTATGGCGTTCCATCAAGGTAGATGGCCAGCTAGGAGATACAGAGCTTCTTCATGAAGGGGGATACTGCTATGCACTTCCCAAAACGATGGACGGCGATACTGAATCCATTCCCGTAGCATGCTTTATTTTTACGAATGAATCGGAGCATATCCTGCAGATATTCCAGCAACCGATCTCAAGCGGCACCCCGTTTATAACCGAATATGGACAATGGCGTAGATGGAAAAACGAGCTGGCTGCCATGGACACCCAGGGACCGGACTTCCCTCGGTACTCCATGCAAAAAGCGACTGGGGACGAAGAACCCTATCATCTTTTTTGGGCCGACACTCATTGCCACACCATCATGAGCCCGGATGCCGAAGGTGAACCCGACGAGCTCATACATTACGCCTTGCGAAACAGTGGCTTGGATATCCTTGGTCTGGTCGATAACGATTTCTATCCCCATAAGACGTTGACCGCCGCCGACTGGAAGTACAAAAAAGCGCTGAGCCGGCGTTATTCCCGCAACGACCGGTTTCTCTGTCCTCCGGCCTATGAATACACCTACCATGATGACTCCATACTGCCCGACTTCAATCATCGCTGCATCCTGCATCTCAAAGAGGGCGAGTTGCATAGGCGCATTGACCCGGAAAGCCGCGATATTGAATCTTTAATGACGTTACTAAGTCCGAAGGAGACCCTTTCCTATATTCACCACTGTTCGTATCGGATCATCGATCCTGAAATCGACCGGTCTGTGGAGGTGGTGAGTTCCTGGCGGGTATGTCTGGAAGAAACGGATTTTACCCTGAAGAAACTGCAGGAAGGGTACAAGCTCGGGTTCATTGGTTCAAGTGACACCCACAGGCAGGTTCCGGGTCGTGGTGGGGCCCTTACCGGTGTGTATGCCACCGCATTGACCCCTGAGGCGATTCTTGATGCCTATACCAATAGGAGGATTTTCGCAACCCAGGGGAGCAAGATTTTCATGGAATTCTGGATCAATGATACCTGCATTGGTGGTACCTGTTCGTTATCGGGTGATGAAGCCGTACGGATTACTGCAAAAATCCAAGCACCACAGGAATTGCAAAGTGTGGATATCATAAAAAATGGTGATGTGTTGTGTCATTTCCCGGTGGAAGGTAAGGAATATGACTTTATATATATCGATGATGATCCTAACCCGACCTCAGGTTTCTATTATGTACGAGCGACCATGCAGGGAGACCCTTCGTACAATATGGAAGATCGCAATGTGAAAAAACTCCAGCCCTTTTCAAATACGGGACGCTATCCGCATAACCTGTGTCGAGCACGAGGAATATTTGCTTGGACAAGCCCTATTTGGGTGGTTAGGACATAAGGAATATACTATGGCAAAGATCAAACCTGAACTCAATTACCTAGTAAAACTCTGCGAACAGCTATTGGAAGAAAAGGACTCCAGAATACAGGAATCGCTTAGACGGTGCACCAACTCCCTCCATGGAGGGTATTGGCAAAGAATTTGGTCTTGATTTTAGCAGGAAATATCTTACTGGTGGAAAAATTCGCCAGATGCTAGCAAAAACAAAGAAAACAAAGTGACATACTACAGAAATATGTTATCACAGATGTAAAAGATCTTGTTTCTGTATATAGATTTATTGGCTTTTTTTGGATATCCAACTGCCAAAGTCAGGTTATAATAGTGTATAATTCTCATTTTCGCAACTTATTATTGGATTTTTGTAAAATATAATTTTGCAGACTTCCTTAAGAATGCAAAAAGTGCCTGAGAAGCCCATATGTGTTAATTGTCAATAATTGTGCCAAAGCCTGTCCTTCGCCAGCACTACATTGATAAATCTCGACCTTTATTAACCTTGTTAAAGACTACTAAAGATAAAGCAGTTAAAACTGCAAGAACTGTGGCAAGAGCGGCGGCTACACCGTAATTTCCTCTTAAAACCTGCGTGTAAACTTCTACCGTCAAAGTTCTTGTTTTACCAGTATACAGTAAAATAGCCGAAGACAATTCTGAAATCATCGTTATCCACGATAAAATCGCTCCAGATATAATACCAGCAGACATCATTGGAATAGTAATTTTCCAAAAAGTCTTAACATTACTTGCCCCTAAGGAAAGAGCCGCTTCTTCTACTGTTGTCGGTATTAGCTGTAACGTAGCAACACTCGAACGAATTGTATACGGCAAACGCCTAATAATAAGCGCAATTACCATAATTGTCATACTACCAGTTAAAACAAGAGGCGGCCGGCTGAATGCGCTTGATAATGCAATACCCACAACGATCCCAGGTATAATATAGGGTACCATAGATACCGAATCGATGATTGCTGTAATCTTTGATCTCTTTCGTACTACTAAATAAGCAATAAATATTGCAAAAATTAAAACAAAGAACAATGATACCAACGGAATTATAATAGTATTTCTCATAGCGCTTCCCATCTTAGAAAAGGCTGTGACATAACTATCCAATGAATAGCCACTGGTAAATACAGTTCCGTTAACTTTCTTAAACGATGTATAAATTACATATAACTGAGGTGCTATAGAAAGTGAAATTAACAAATAAGTATAAACATGTACTAACACATTTTGAGCACCATGCATTTTTTTAGGTCTTATCTTATTAATGCTATTCATGGTAAAAGAGTGTTTTTCAGAAATACGCTTTTGCACTAAGAAGATAATTAAGGTAACAATGATTGCAATAATTGCAATTCCCGCTGCAAATCCGCTATTACCACCTAATTCAGACATATATGCATCATAAATAGTAACAGGGAATGTACGGTACCCTTCTCCAATTAACATAGGAGTTCCAAAATCGCTGAAACATCTCATAAATACAAGTAATGCACCGGCTAAAACAGTTGGTAAAATTAATGGAACAATGACCTTAAAAAATCTTTTTACTCCAGAACAACCTAAGTTCTCAGATGCTTCTAGTAATGAGTTATCTACGTTAGACAAAGCTCCCGAAACATATAAGAAAATAAGTGGATACAACTGCAAAGACAATACGAGTAAAATTCCATTAAAGCCATAAATATCCGGCATTGAAATACCGAGCAAATTTTCAAAAAACTTGGTTACTACCCCATTTCGTCCTAATAACAATATCCAAGAATAAGCACCAACAAAAGGGGCAGACATACTCGATAAAATAATTAAGATTCTAAGAGTTTTAGCACCTCTAATCTTGAATCGAGCAAATAAATACGCCAAAACTGTGCCTAAAGCTACTGCAATAAAAGTAACTAAAACAGTAACCTTAAAAGAATTAAACAAGGTTGAATAATAATATTTTTTTCCAAAGAATCTTTGGAAATTTTCCAACGTAAAATGTCCTGTATTTGAATCAATAAAAGATTCTGAAAGCAATATTATTAGTGGAATAATTAAAAATATAGAATATAAAACTAATAATCCTAAGGTTGTAGATGACCATAGGTTTACTTTTATTTTTTTATTTTTCATGTGCAATCACCAAATTTTTTGTGCCATCTTCTGTAAATACGTTTACTTTATCTACATTGATTGTCAAGTAAACGGTTTTTGCTGTTTCGTTTTTATTATCAATCATACTCTCTTTAATAATTTCTACTGTTTGTTTATTTGGTAATTCCATAAAGAAGTGTGTATTTAGACCTAAGAAAATGGTGTCTTTTATTACAGCTTTAATTGCGTTTTTATCATCAGTAAGAATAAATTCTTCAGGGCGTATAGAGACTTTTACCGTACCCTTGTAATCTAAGTTTTTAACGGTAATTTTATGCCCTAGAACAGTTACTTCATTTTTATTACATTCGGCGAGAACCATATTGGTTCGACCGATAAAACTTGCAACAAATTCGTTAGAAGGGCGATGATAAATATCCTGAGGCTTACCAATTTGTTGAATTTGACCCATTTTCATAACTGCAATTTTATCACTAATAGCCATTGCCTCTTCTTGATCATGCGTTACATATACTGTTGTAATACCCACTTCTTTTTGTATATTTCTGATTGCTTGACGCATTTCAAGACGAAGTTTAGCATCCAAGTTAGATAAAGGTTCATCCATTAAAAGAACATCGGGCATAATAACAAGCGCTCTTGCTAAAGCAACACGTTGTTGCTGACCACCAGATAACTGTTCTGGCATTCTATCTCTAAAATCATAAATCTGTATTAATTTTAAGAACTTATCAGCCATAGGACCAATTTCTTTTTTGTTAAAAGCACGGTTTTTAAGTCCAAACTCAACATTTTCCCGTACTGTTAAATGAGGAAATATAGCATAATTCTGAAAGACCATCCCAATATTTCTTTTACTCGGGTCTAAATCATTAATTTTCTTATCATTAAAATAAAAATCTCCACCCTCTATGCTGTTAAAACCTGCAATCATTCTTAATAATGTTGTTTTTCCACATCCAGACGGACCTAACAAGGTAAAAAATTCGCCATCTTTGATGTTCACATTTAAGTCTTGAATAATTACATTTTTCCCATATGCTTTTAATGCATGGTTTATGTTTATCGCTACGCTCATACTGTTTTTTCCCCAAAATTATGCACCTAAAGAAAGCCTTAGCTTCCTTTAGGTGCATAAAAGTTAATTTGCTATTAGTTGTCTAAGCTTGTAAACATATCAATGTACTGGTCAACAATTTCTTGTTTGTGTGAGGTTACATAGACCGTGTCCTCAATTTTAACATTAATTTGATCGATTGGTTTCATGTAACCTGCAGTTTGAACACCTTTATAAACAGGTCTGTTAGTTAGTGTCATACCGTATACATCTTGAACTTCTTTAGAAGTAATAAAATCCATGAATAATTCAGCAGCTTCTGGATGTTTACAATCTTTAATAATTGCACACCCAGCCGGTAAGAATACAACGCCTTCTTCCATGTAAACAACTTCTACATCTGCACCATCATTGATTAAGGTAAGACAAGGATCTTCATATGATAAACCAATAGTATATTCACCATCCCGTACACCTTTCCATACTGCAGAACTTGAACCTAACACTTTTAAGTTTTTGAAAATATCAGTAACTTTTGCCCAAGCAGCACTATCTTCATATCCACCATAGTCAATTAACATATTAGTTAAATGAGCAAATGAACTTGATGATTTTGCGGGGTCTCCAGATACAATTTGACCTTCTAACTGAGCGCCGTATTTAATAATATCTTCGTAACCAGTAATAGTAACACCTGGTAATTTTTCAGCTAATTTAGTTTTGTTAACAACAATAACACTACCATCAAGTGTATTTTTAGTTACATAGCCACTCTCATTTTGATATGCTGGTACTAATTTAGAATCATTTTTACTGGTGTAATCTGAAAATAAATCTCTATATCCTAAGATAGTTGCATAGCTGCCGCCATACATAACATCACCCTGTGGATCGTTTTGTTCAGATTCGATACGTTTTAGACATTCACCAGTACCGGCTGAAATAATTTCTACATCGATACCATATTTCTCTTCGAATGGTTTTTCTACTGCATTGAGAAGACCTTCAGAGTTAGGTGAATACACAACCAATTTTAGTTCTTCTTTTTGTGCTCCGCCTGTTCCATTAGAATCCTGAGTTCCACTAGCAAAAACATTAAAACTTACCAGCAGAAGTACTGCCGTAATCATCATTAAAAATCTTTTCATTTCTAACTCCTTTCATTAAGTGATAAATCATTATACCACCACTATTAGCAGCGCGATATACCACTAAAAGATAGACTTTAGACTAAAAGAAGCCAAATCTGAATAATTATTGATTTTTTTGGACTAATTCAGTAACGGAATACCCGGTATAGCTCTTAAACTTTGCACAAAAGTACTTGTAATCACTAAACCCTACCATCTTTGCTATTTTATAAATAGGTAATTCATTTAGACTCATAAATTGAATTGACTTATATATTCTATAGTGATTTAAAGTTGTATTGAATGTAAGATCATGCTCTTTTAGTTTATTTTTTATCGAGGAAACACTATAGTTTAATTTATTTGCAACGTCATTTAAAACTATTTTCTGCATGTAATTTTCTTTTATAAACGTAATGATTGATTGTAGTAAAGTATCTTCAGAATGGATATCTTTATACACTTTCGTTAAATCTTTAATTTGATATTTAGCATTATTTAACAATTTTTTATCGTTAAGATTAGTAATTGCTTTTTCTAACGAAACTTCTAGCAACTCATGATTTAACGGTTTTACTAAATATTCGGTAACCCCATAGGAAATAGCTTTTTTTGCATATTCAAAATCACTATGCCCACTTAAAATAATAAACTCAAACTTTTTTTTATCTTCAATCTTACTAATCATTTCTAGCCCACTCATAAGCGGCATTTTTATATCAGTAATAAGAATATCTACGCGATGATCAGTTAAATACGCTAAACAAGATATCGGATTATCAAAGTCTGCTACAACTTTTAAGTTTAAACTTTGAAAGTCGAAACTAAAAATTAATCCTTTTCTAATAATATCTTCGTCTTCGCAAATAACTACATTATACATTTTTTTTCAACTTTTTTTTAAAACTTATTTCAAATACGGTACCATCACTATCTTGCCTAACACTCAGCTTAGCATCATGATATAAGATCATAAATCGTCGTAAAACATTATGAACGCCAATATG
Organism: uncultured Spirochaetales bacterium; assembly: GCA_964567895.1. GTDB lineage: Bacteria > Spirochaetota > Spirochaetia > JABMQR01 > JABMQR01 > JABMQR01. Next base: position 17,808 of record CAZMOX010000040.1, read on the forward strand.
GTTTGTTGGGTTATTTTTATTTTTACAAATTTCGTTAATCTCATTTATAACTTCATCAGTTATACTTACTCCATCGTCACGTACGCTAATATAACATATATTATCTACCATTTCAGCAGTTATATCTATACGTACAAACAAACTATCAGCAAACCCGGATTTTATACTATTGTCAATCAATGGCTGAATAGCTAGTTTAGGAACTAAAACATCTTTTATTGTATCCGAAATTGTAATTGAATAGGTTAATTTATCTGTAAATCTATATTTGTATAATTCTAAATATTTATTTATATAGGTTAGATCATCTTTTACTGAAGAATAATTAATATCATTAGAAATTGAATACCTCAAAATTGCATTTAAATCTAAAATGTATTTTTCAGCTCCTTTTATATCATACTGCATAGAATAACGAATTGTTTCTAATGAATTATATAAAAAGTGAGGATTAAACTGAGCATCCAACTTTCCTTTTTCAAAAATGATATTAGTTTCACTTAATTCTTTATTTGTCCTAATTTCAGAATTTAATTTATCTAACATATTATTTATGTTTTTAGCGAGACTTTGAAAGTCACCATCAAGATTTTCAATAATTTTATGATCTAAATTACCAATCGATACAATATTAGTATCAGCAATAATTGACTCAATACTCTGTGAGTTTTTTTTCGCAAGCTTTTTTACACTCTTATGAGAAAAAGCTACTACAATAAGTAATATTACAAGCAATACTGAGAACACAATTAAATACGATCTGCTTAAACTAATATTTTTTTCGAGACAGTAAATAGAATAAAAATCTTTTTCAACACTAGTGACATGATAATTTGTAGTATCAATTTTATAATTTTTAGCATATTTAAAATTCAGACTTTTTTCTAAAAGCTTGTAATTGTTAGTAGCAATTATACTATCAAATCGATCAGTAATAATATAATTGCCAGTATTTGGTAATAAAGCATAAACTAGATCGCTAGTATCTATAGAATACATTTCAAAACCAATAAGCTTTGTATCTTTATATAAACCACCATAATAAATTAAACTCACCGTATGAGTCTTAAAGCTTGGATACAAAATATACTTTATTGGAGAGTCATTTCTCACTCGATCTATAATTATATTTAAATACATTTTATATCGTGGTAACAGGTGATACGATTCCTGATATATCGGATTTGCGTTCAAATCATAAATATTATAGCTATAGCGTACATTTATCGTCCGAGAAAATGAATAGTTAGTGCTTGATACAAGTTGTCTACTGACATGATTATCTTGTATTGCTTGTAAATACTCATTATCAGAATTATGTGAAATTATTTGCAAAGCAATTTTATTATTTAAATTTATAAAAGATTTGTTTACCAATGCTATACTATGGTTCTTATTAATATCGTTGTTCACTAAATTAACAATCACCGTTACAGATGCGAAGAGAAACACAACAACCAAAATTAATTTTATAGAAAAACCCATAAATTCTTTTCGTAATTCAGCTTGAAAATTCATACAATATAGTAAAACTAATATGCTTTTCTTTGCAAGGTTCCTGATAGGAAAATTAATGCAGACAGTTCATGTGAGAATACGGGTACCGTGTACATCCGGGAAAATCGACAGTTATTGCCCTTATCCTTGCCCTAAAGCTTGATAAGAATGAGGCTGACCCCCTGCTTTCTTCAGCTGGTTACTCCCTTTCATACAGTCCCCATTTTGATCTTGTTATTATCTACTGTCTTGAATATGGAATATATAACTTGATTGAAGTTAATGAAGCTCTTGATCATTTTGATGAGGATATTCTTTAAGTTTTTCATGTCAAATGCATCCGGTTCCAGGAACTTCCGACTGCCATCCTAAAATATTGAAACTGCTATCTC
>CAZMOX010000041.1:0-19386 GCA_964567895.1 uncultured Spirochaetales bacterium
CGGTTGCTATTGCTCTTGGGATCGACCTTTCGGCAAGATCATCTAAAATCTGGATCAGACCGGGTGCCAGAACAAAATTCTTCGCATCTTCAAGGCACATCCGACGATAGATTGTCTCTTTCTCTTCATGCAGCTCATCCAGTTTGGTATCATCTATTTTGATTCCCAGCAGCATTTCTAAAGATTTAGCAGAGGTTTTTCCGATGAAATCTGTGAGATAATCTTCACGGGTCATCTTACACCCATGTCGGGCTGAAAATTCAATCCAGGCACGAATGTGAAACTCATTGTCCCAGAACATCGTCCCGTTGAAATCGAAGATAACGCCTTTATATGTTTTTTCGGGAGCTGTATTTTGTATCATGGAAAATACTATACAACATTAAGATTTTTATGGGAAATGGGGTCAGACACCATCTCTATGCTTCCAAAAATATCATTCCGGAAAATCCTTTCCAGTCCAAGCCCCATCCCAGTTCAGGTCTACTAAATCCTCTGAATTCCCCTGAACTATTTGGTGAGGAACAAGTCGATCCAACCGTCCAACTGGTTCTTCGGGAACAATAACAGCAGGAATACCTGAATCCAGCACAGAATCAAGTACTGAATAGATTGATTTTTTTAGTGTTGTAGCTGTATAAATCATTCTTTTTCTTCCCTTCCTGAGTATAACATAAAATAGATTCCTGCATTGTTTCAATATGAAGAAATCAACTGTTTGGAATAACAATCCGAAAAGTTGTAGTACTTTTTTCATTATCTGACAGTACTTTAATATCCCAACCATGATTTTCGATTATGGATTTTACAGAAGCAAGTCCAAGTCCAAATCCTTCTCCGTGTCGGGATTGGTCACCCCGATAGAAGGGTTCAAACATATGATCCAGAACTTCCTGGGAAATTTGCGTTTTATGGTAATTAATCAGGGATAAAAAGATTCCGCTTTCGTCCCCGTCCCTTCCTCTTGTATAGACCAATTTGATGGGTTTCGATAAGTCACCATATCTATGACAGTTCTGCATCAGATTCTCCAGAGCCCGCAGCAGGAGATCATAATCATACGGGACAATTGTATTGAGTTCTGTATCTACTTCAGACTCGAATTCATATCCCAGCAAGGAGGATTCATCTTTCTGCAAATCAACAAAGTCCAGAACAGCTGAAAGTAGTGGCTGCTCAATCATATTTTTACGGTACTCATCAGTCGACAATTTAACATATTGAATAAGTTGAGCTATACGCCGATCCAGCAGCTTTCCTTTTGTATGAATAATTTTTAAATATTTATTACGAGTCTCTTCATCTTCCGATAATCCATCAAGTAAAACCTCTGTATAACCGGTTATTGAAGCCAGTGGTGTTTTTAGATCATGAGAAACTCCGGTAAATAATCTGGTTCTTCGATCGTACTCTTCCTTTACCTTTTTTCGCATCGTGTCAAAGGAATCCGCAAGATTTACAAATATATCATCTCCTTGAATTATTATCGGAGTATCCAGATCACCGGATGCTATCCGACGAGTTCCTTTATCAAGCTGGTGAATAGATTTATTTATAGATCGTAGTGTTAAAATTAATAAACCAGCTAGAATAAGAAGAAATAATACTCCGGTAATAAATCCGGCAAACGGCATTATCATAAGCGTATCAGCCATCAGGTAGAGTGAATAAATACTACCATCATCAATTTCGATCTCTCGGATAATTACCAGCTGTAATGATTCATCGTGATGGAAATCCTGTCCGTTTTTTTGGCTGTTTCCAGTCTGTTGGTAAAATATGTCGCTGTTATCATCAAGAATAATGATAAAAAATTGTTCAGATAATTCTGATGCGAACTGTAGAATATCCTCTTCTGTCCTAGCCGTTTCTATAAAAGCATCAATATCTGAAACTCCTTTTTTCCACAACCTGGTTGACGCTGCATCAGGAATAAATATGGCAGCAATTAACCCAGAGATAAGAAAAGGAATAAATATTGTTCCAAAGGCTATAATAATAAACCTGTTTTTCAACTTCATAATAGTTTCTCCCGGACAAAAAGATATCCCTTCCCATGGATAGTTTTGATATATTCGGGATATTGATAGTCTTCTTCTATCTTCTTCCTGATACGCTGCACATACACTGATACAGCAGAAATCTCCCCAAACTCCTGTCCCCAAATTTTGGAGTAGATCTCCTGAAGAGAGAATACCGTGCCGGCCTGTTCTGCCAGTAATCTGAGAATTTCAAACTCCCGGGCTGACATCTTTACATTAATTCCCCTCAGCTTCAGGTTATAGCCGGCAGCGTCCAGTTCGAAATCACCAAACCGAATAGATTTAATCTCTTTTCCGGAAAAAACCGTACTTCTCCGCAGTAAGGCCCGAACCCGTGCAGCCAGAACCTTGGGGGCAAAGGGTTTGGTAACGAATTCATCAGCTCCGGAACCAAGTCCCATAATGATATCTTCATCTGCCTCACGTGCTGATACGATAATAACGGGTATTTGAGAGTGGGTTCGCAACTGCTGGAGAAACTCAAAACCATCCATCCCGGGTAAATTGATATCGAGAACAATAAGATTAAACACCTTTTTAGAGAGTAATTCCATTCCTTCTTCTGCAGAACCTGCCAAAGCTGTCTGTATCCCCTCTTTTTCCAGATACAACTGTACCAGTTCGGCGAGTTCCTGTTCGTCCTCAATAATCAACACATCTGCTTTCATTAAAAACCAGTTCCTCCGAATGATAGGCTTAGAGATGCTGAGAGCATATCCCCAAAGGGAGCAAATTCGCCTCCATCCACACCACCATAGTTATAATTCAATCCTACATTTATTCCCATATAATCAGCCGGTTTCCAGGCCAGGGATGGGTTTACAAATCCTGAACCATCACTCAGATTCCCATACCAGAAAACTCTTGAAGATATTGTATCAGTGAGAGTTACCGACAGATTTGCAGCCGCATAATGCAGCCCTGATTTCCCGCCAGGTGTAGCAATAAGATCATCTCCTGAATATCCCTCTCCATTATAAAAATACTGGCCCACAAAAGAGAGACCCAGATCACTCTCATCACTGGAAAGAGAGAACATTGTTCCTACTGTTCCCGACACATACCAGACATCATCAGGATTCTCATAGATAACAGGTGTAGGCAAACTGCCTGTTAGGTACCCTTTATCTGATCCATATTGTATCACACCTTCACCAAAGACCGAAATATTAGCAATATTAGTTGATACGGTCAGCATTCCGGCAGGAGGCTGACCATCACGGTAGTATCCGCCAATTCCTATTTCGGCACCCCCGACAACTTTCTCATATTTTACCGCTCCGGCTAAATCGGTTATATCCTCGGTATTTTCAGGGACAATAAGGTAGCCATAAAAATTATCAACCTCAATCGGGGCATTAATCATGACAGAAACAGGCCCTTCAAGATCTGCATCAGGATCCGATGGATCAATTTCAGCAAGATTCAATAAATCAGCAGGACTGAAAAAGTATCCTACACCCCAGTTTATTGTCTGTTTTCCAGCCCGAATAAAGATGGTGTCGTTTATGGTAAAATCGCTAAACAGTTCACCTATTGCAACTATATCATCAAATCCACGCGAGTCATCCTCTGCTGTTTCAAAAGGATAAGAGATTCGGGCATCTCCATACACCCTGATATCAGTATTTGGGCGGGCATCAAAATAGATCTCACTCTGCAGGTTTGTAGAAAAAGAGCCTCTGTTTGTATTGGCTTCCAGATTCCAGGCCCAACCGGGTGTTATACTAAAAGCATAGTTACCACCAATCACTACGCCGCTTTCATTGGTCAGAAGCAGTTCATCCAGAACAATATCTGTCTCCACTACATCCGCTACCAAAGAACTGTCATCACCAAAGAGAGAATCCAAATCATCCCCCTCGCCGCCAAAGAGCTCTGATTCAACCCCAAACAAATCATCATCAGCCCATAAAACCGATGAAGCCAAGGTAATAAGGATCAACAGTATAAAAGCTTTTTTCATTAATATTTTACTCATATCTCAATCCTCTTTTTAATTGACCCGTTCAATATATGATTTTGTGAATACCATATCAGGTATATCTTCGGTAGAAATATCACTTATCGTAATGGTTGTTTTCTTACCTTCTATGAGACCATCAACAAAAATAGTTTTGGTTGGAATGAAGTTTCCTGAGGCATTGGCATAGGAGGGATAATAACTGGTTCTCATTAACCTGCCCCCGGCGCTGTAATCTTCAGTTTTCAATGTCAGGGTGCCGTTAATCGTAACCCAAATCTTTTGAGTCTGATAGGTGACTTCGTTATTCTTTGCTTCCAGTTCCAGAATATAGACAGCATACTTACCCAACTTTCCCTCTTCAATCGATTTCACCCTATAATCATCCACCACTGAGGATGCATTAAAATCAGAGTTATTGGCGTCTGATCCGTTAAATTGGTCGTTCATTGATGTATGTGAAAATTTTCTGCTTTCAGGATCATAAAACCAGAGGTTGTTATCAACCATCAGGTATCCCTGTCCCTTCTGAATAATCGGTTCATTTATCAGCATAAGGAATTTGTCATCATCATCACTCCTGAACTGCTGAACAACGGTCTTCTCTATCCCCGCTTCCGGATCTTCAGAAATCATAGACATCATTGCGGAGAAATCCGTACCACCGAAATTTGCCATTTCATCAATTTTTATCAGCAACTCCTGTGCCTCATCCAGAGATACAGCGGGTACTGCCGTCAAGGAGACAAGAATTATTGCTATTACTACTGTTATTACTTTTCTTTTCATTTTAATTACCTCTAATCAATATTTGTATCTTAAAATTCAGCTAATCACACACGTAAGGCATCAGCCGGCTTCATTCTCGCTGCTTTCCGTGCAGGAGACCAGACTGCCACAACTGTTATTACCGCTATTATTCCAGTGACTAGTAACATTTGAACCGGAACAAACGGCACCGATATATGTCCATCGTTCATTAACATGGTTACTGCCGGATTCGCACTATCAGTAAAAGGAATAGCTCCGACAATTAGCCCGATGGCAACGGCAGCTATAATACCGAAGAATGCACCCCGCAAGGCCAGTATCAATCCCTCATACAGGAACAGTTTAATAACATGTTTCCGCTGCATTCCTACCGAGCGCATAGTCCCTATCTCCTTGGTCCTTTCTATCATAATCATTCTGAATGTATTCAGCAGACCAACCCCGGTTATCAGCAGCATGATCAGGAAAACCCCCATAGCCACCATATTCAAAACATTCACGACCTGGGAAACAATGTCCATGAAGTCATTGAGATTTCCCACATCAAATTTTGTTCCTTCCCAGTCAGCTTCATCACTCCCTGCTCCGAACATCATTGGCGACATAGAAAAGCCTCCACTTAGCCCATCATCTTCAGGTTCAGCTGCTACAATACCACCCTCTTTTTCAATGGCAATCTCTATCTGCTCTGAAATTTGATTAATCATATTCATATCTGTCAGCAACAGCGTGTAATTTTGATACTCATCAGGATTTAGGCCGAATATTTCATTCACAAATCGAATATCAGCATAGGCGGAAGGGAACATTAGGCCGGATGTGCCTTTGGTTATGGCTATGATTGAAAACTCACCCACATTTGCCTGACCTGTTACTGTCTCAAAGCTGAGCAGGATGTTTTCATTCAGAATAACACCCAGTTCATCAGCAATCTCTTCCGGTAAAACAATCGTTCCAGGTTCCTCAATTCGATCAAGGGAACCCTCTTGAACATTCAGTGAATCTACCAGTACAGCTTCCTCATTCCAGTTGACACCATACAGCATCCCCCGTTCAGAACTGGATCTAAATACAAAGGTACCTGAAATGGTAGTTCTTTTATGTGAATCTACAATATACTGCTCGAACTGAGGAATTACCGCATCCAACACCTCTGTATCATCTATTCGGGAGACTACACGGCCGCTGTCAAGCAGGACATTGCCTGAAATATAGACATGTCCGCCCAGAAGTGATTCAAAATTACTTCTGGTATTTATTATTAATCCTGACGTCAGGCTGTTCACCAGGATGATAATCATCACCCCGAAAGCAATAGCCAGAGCCAAAAGGTTACTTCTTCTTTTTTGTCTTGAAACATTTCTGTATGCAATTTTTAGCAGGTTCATATCTCTCTCCTTACCCTTTGTTCATAGCTTCGAGCGGCGATATCTTCAAGGCCACAGAAACCGGGTAGAGACTTGCTATGATCCCTACGACTGAAACGGCTGCAACAGATGTCACAATTGCTTTCCATGAGATGAGAGGTCTAAAAACTCCTCCTCCCAGTAATATCTGAATAAAATCATTTGAAGCCTCGATGCCGACTCCCCTGAGAATAAGAAGGGTAATAATACCAATAATCACTCCAACCAACCCGAATACAACGGTAATCATCAGCGTTTCCAAGGATATCATCTTCCTGACAAACCATTTCCTGGCACCTATTGCCCGCATGGTTCCAATCTCCCCATATCGTTCAGACACCGAGAGAACCAGGGTATTCATGATTATAATGACTGCTACAATAGCAATAATAAAAATAAGAATATTAAAAACCAGACTGAGGGTATCTGCCATTTGTGCAGACATTCCGGCTCCGTCTATCCATTTATAAGCCCGGGCTTCGATTCCATTATCTTCAAAGTAAGTATTTATCTCTTTAATCACTTTTGATTCCCGGCTGCTGTCATCTATTTTTACCAGCAGATAACTCCATGCGGTGGGGTCTGTTTCATTCAGAAACCCTCTGCCGGATGTATCTCCGAGAATATTGAGCCAATCCTTCTCACCCGAATTTGTGCCGTTCTCACTAGCGGTATTGATGTCCATGACCAGGGAATCTCCGAACATATCATCCGAAGCTTCTCCTCCGTCCCCAAAAAGTACATCATCACTCAATTCACCAAGAGATGATTTTTCATCTGCCGTAAGGTTGATGGTTTCTGCCGTATTTAGAAGCATTCCATTTATTACCCGAAGGTTGTTTTCGTCAATAAAACAGACCATTGAGAGATCAAATGAAGCATCACCGTAATCATGAATTCCTTTCACCGTAACTTCACGGATCTTTGTTCCTGAAACCGCATTAACACTGGTAAGAAGGATTGTATCACCTGGCTGTATCTCCCCGCCTGCTGAATCGTTCAGCATCCCGGCAACAGTTGCAGAGAGCACAATGCCCTCATCTCCCTCCGCAAGAAATTCTCCATCAATTATGTTTACCCCATTCGGAAAAAGGTCCAGGTAGGATTGGCTTGAGACTCCAAACATCAGCATAAACCCTTGTCCCAACTCACCCCATTTTACCGTAGCTGCTCCATTTATCTGGCCTGTGGTTCCTGTTACCGCAGGAAGTGATTCAATATATTCCTGTACCAGATTGAAGTCGGGAACCGTTTTCGGAGCCTCTTCCATCAGGCCTTCGGACATAATTAGAGAGGGATTTTCAACTGCTGCGGGTGCAATGAAAATATTTCCTGTATAATTTTCTATATAATTCTTTTCTATTCCATCTTTTACGGTATCCATAAAACTATTTCCCACAACAAGTATGGCAATGCCGAGGGTAATCAGTACCCCGACAATAAGGGTCTTTGTCATATGCTGCCGTAAATTTCTAAAAGCTATTTTTATAAGTACGCCGTCCATATGCTATTCCCTGTTCGTTCGAACATTCTTGGTTATGATCCCGTCTTTCAGCCTGATAACATGATCTGCTATACTTACAATTGTTTGATCATGTGTCGAGAAGATGAACGTAGTGCCTACATCCTGATTCATTTTTTTCATCAACTCTATAATATCTTCACCTGTTGCAGAATCCAGGTTTGCTGTCGGCTCATCTGCCAGAACGATAATCGGTTTTGTTACAAGAGCTCTGGCGATAGCAACACGCTGCCGCTGCCCTCCGGATAGTTCATTCGGCTTGTGGTTTCTCCAGTTTTCCAACCCAACCATCTGAATAAGATAATCCAGCCACTCTTTCCGTTCACCCTTGGTTCCTTTGGTTTCATTGCTCAGAAGCAATGGAAATTCAATGTTTTCAAAGATATTTAAAACTGGAATAAGGTTGAAGCTCTGAAATATGAATCCCAGGGTCTGATGACGAAGCCGGGTTATCTCATTGTCACTCATTCCGCTTGTTTTTGTCCCGTCTATAATAACTGTGCCCTTTGTTGGGGTGTCGATACAGCCGATCATATTTAGGATCGTTGATTTTCCTGACCCTGACGGCCCGGCTATGGAGATAAAATCTCCTTTTGTTATGTCAAATGATACGCCATTGACTGCACGCACCTCTGTTTTCCCCAGCGGGTAAACTTTATGGACATCTTTCAATGATATAATTGGGCTATTATTCTCCTGCATTATCTTCTCCTCGTAGTACATAACACAGTATTGAATACTGAATTATTGGTTAGATAATAAGTATATGCAGAGATATCGGCAATATATGGGGAATTAATAATTATAACAAATTGTTATTTGAGGAAATGGAGTTTCTGTAAAAGGGGTCTGACCCCTTTTACATTGTTTTGGATCAGGAAATCAGATTGCAGATTATATTCCGCCTGAGGGTTTTCTGGCGATGGTTGAGACAGTGAGGAAATTCAGGGGGGAATAGATTGGCTTACTTGACGTAATTTATTTCTGGTCATATACTAGTCAGATGCAGACTATTTCAATCTCGGAATTAAAATCTCACCTAAGTGCTGAACTTAAAAAAGTACAAAAAGGCACCCGTATAGTAGTCCTCGATCACAAGCGTCCTGTTGCTGAGTTAATCCCAACAGAAACAGAAGAACTATTTGTCAGGGAAGCGGAAATCCCTTATGTATACAAAACACTTACCTCAATTACAAAGAAGGATCCAGGACTTGAACTGACTGAGGATCGTTCTGACAGATGGTAGGCTATCTGGATTCATCAGTACTACTGCAGCACATTCTTCTTGGAGATGCTGGAATTAAACAGGTTCTAGCATGCGATCGGGTAATTTCAAGTGAGCTGCTTGAGATAGAGTGCCGCAGAGTCCTGCACCGCTACCGCATGCAGGGAAATCTGGATGATAGCAGGTATATAGAAGCATTAGAACGCTTAGAAAGGGTCATTGCGGGAGTTTCCATTCTTATACTTTCTTCGAAGGTGAAAAAAAGAGCATCTGAGGCTTTTCCTATTATTATTAAGACCCTGGATGCCCTTCATTTAGCTTCGGCTCTTATGTTTCAGGCAGCACGTCCAGCAGAATATCTGTTAATTTTCTCGTATGATGTCGGTATGAACCGCTGCGCAAAAGCCCTGGGACTTCCTGCCCCCTTCTCAATAGAGACAAAGTGATTCTCAAACGAGCGAGAGAAGCGGAACTATCAAGATGGTTCCATTTCCGATGTGAGTGAACAACCAAAGACTATTCAAGTAATAAAAACTCAAGAATTTCTATGAGTTCTATTCCGGGAAGATTCTCTTTAAGTAATCTGGAATCCCTACTATACAAAAGAATATATCTATCAGTATTCAGCTCTTCGGGAGACCGATATTTCATAAGATTTACAAGACTTCTGAATTCTCTGGATCTATTTTCCTCATTTAATTCAACACAGACTTGAAAGCAATAGTAAGCCTTGCCCCTTGTTACTATAAAGTCAACTTCCTGTCCCTTTTCATTCCGTAGAAAGTTAACAGAGGCTTTCCCGTACCTATCGATCAAATGAATATATATTAAATTTTCCAACTTTCTTGAATCCATGCTCAAATGAGTAAACAGATTATCGGTAAGATAGTATTTCTTTTGACTTTGAAAAATATTCTTTGTCTTCCATTCCAGCCTGTCAATTCTTCTCAATAAAAAACTATTACAGAGATATGTAAGATAGGTAGAAACTGTTTTGTCATCAACTTTCATCACACGGCTCAACTTTGACGCACTTACTAAGGAACCGGGATTTTTAGCTATATAAAGGAAAAGATTTTTGATGAGTTCAGGTTTATTAATTCTATATCTGCTAATTATATCTTTTAATAGAATTTTATCAATTAAAGAATCCCTATATATATCTTTCTGTTCATTTGAAAGAGTAAAAGTTTCACAAATACCTCCTGAGTTAAGATATGTGTCCAAAAGACGGCTCAATTCTATTCGTTTATCATAAAGAGAGAACAAATCGACATCTCCAAAATTAAAAAAATGAAGAAATTCATAAAAAGTGAAAGGTTGTAGATGATATTCAAGAACCCGGCCGCCAATAACAGAACTAAACTCGCTGGATAATAATTCGCTATTTGATCCGGTTATATAAATATCATCACTTCCGGAATCGTACACGGTTCTCACAAAGCGTTCCCACCCGGGAATATTCTGAATTTCATCTAAAAACAAATAAATTCTATATTCAGGATCAGATTTTTGTGTAAATAAATCATAGATTTCCCGTAAAGAGGTTAGGTTCAAACAGGTATTTAAACGATCGTGCTCAAAATTCAAAAAAAGAATATTTTTTCGGGGAACACTGGCAGCAATTTTCTGATAAATTCTTTTCAAAATGAATGATTTTCCAGATCTGCGTATTCCGGTTATTACCTTAATAGGTTTTTTCTGTAACAAATTTTTCTCTAAAGCTTGTTCCAGTTTTCTTGTAACAATTATATCTGTTTGAAAACGTGAACTATCATGGATAATAGAAACAATTTCACTATAAGTAATCATTTTTTCATTGTAAACTTCCAAACATAATATGTCAAATATTCTCGGAATACTTTCCGGGTTTTTGCGCATTTTTCCGGAATGAAACACCAATATACAACCTAGAATAGAGAAAAATCAGAGTCTGCGGGACTCATTATTGTCTATCTAATTATACAGCTTCTCCAGTGCCTCAATAATTTCCTGCAAAGAAAGTCCTATCTCCTTATAATAGGCAATATCCTTCAGCATTTTTATCGTTACCAGATCATCCCGTTTGCTGGTAAGTTCATCTTTTGATAGATCGGCCACAAAACACCCGCGGCCCACAACGGTATAGATAAAACCTTCCCGCTCAAGCTGCTCCCACGCTTTCTTAACGGTAATAATGCTTATACGCAGCTCTTTGGCAACAGTCCTGATGGGAGGCAATCCAAAATCGCTATCCAGCTCTCCTTTAAGGATTTGTGCACTTATCTGATCGATCAGCTGTTGATAGATAGGCTTGTCTGATGTGTTTGCTATGATAATATTGATCATACATCCACTTTCTCAAAACTTTTTACTGATATCTTATATGTCAACATGGCTCCTAACACAAACAATACTATCCCTGCCGCAAGAATTATTACCTGAGGACCTGGTTTCCCCTCCACAACATTTCTGAATCTTTCATTGAACATAACCAGCATCTCTGCTGCAAACGCGAACCCTATAGCCGCAACAGTCGAAACTATGACAGCTGCACCAAATTGGAAAGCTGTTTTATAGAACATGGGAAAAAGTATGATATTATATAGAGCAAACATTACAAACACCAAACCAAAATAGGCTGCATTAAGATCGAAAGCGAAATTATCAATTTTGTACAGAGACCGATGTATCAATGCAAAGAGAAGGGAACATGCTATCTGGAATAGCTCAAGAATGATGATTGACAATATCCTTGCCTTGACAATATCACTTTTTCGAACCGGCATCATAATGGAAAATTCCAGATCATTATTAGATTTATAAAGAGCGAATATTTGTGGAGCGGATATAAAACAAAAATAGAGCGGAACCAGGAAAAAGATCCATTGAGGTATCAGCATAAGAGCCCCGATGAGAACTGGTAAGACATAGTAAAAGGGGTGTATTGCCAATCTGAACTCTTTATATAATAGATTATACATGTGCACTCTCCTTTTTCGCATAAAAGATCATAATCTCTTCTAACGATGGTTCTTCAACAGTCAAACCGTCACGCTCCTCATAATCCACCGTTTTCATAAGTCCGGAAAAGCCGAACTGATTTGTTTTACAGGCAATCAGCTTCTTTCGCAAACCGGTCTCAAGCTGATCTTCTGATCCTTTGACTATTTTGTAGGTATCAATAAAATCATCTTTTGTTGCACTGGCAACTATTTCGCCCTCGTGAATATAGGTTATGTAATCGGCACACTTCTCAAGATCGCTGGTTATATGGGTTGAAAAAAGAATGCTTTTTTCTCCGTCCTCAACCAGTTTCTGGAATATTTCCAACAAGTCATCACGGGCAGCGGGGTCAAGACCGGTTGTTGGTTCATCAAGAATAAAGAGGCTGGCATTATGGGAGAGAGCTAATGCAAGGTTATATTTTGCTTTCATCCCCTGCGAGAGCTCGCTTATTTTTTTCTCCTGATCAATATTGAACTTCTTGCAGTAGTCGTCATATACCGCATCATCCCAATTAGGATAAAAGCGTTTAATCACATCGGTAACTACTCTCACTCGCGTTTTTGCATAATACTGCATATCTCCGAACATGAGACCAATCTCTTTTTTCAGTTCTATTTCATTTTGGGTATAATCTTTCCCCAGGATCCGGACAGCTCCGCTATCGGCATGCACCATATTGAGCATGGATTTCAAAGTTGTCGTCTTACCCGCTCCATTGACGCCGATAAATCCCATGATGTAACCTTTATCAAGAGAAAAGGAGACATCCTTCAGGTGGAATTTCTCATATCGTTTGTTAAGTTTATCTATTGATAATATTGCCATACACTTCCTCCTACACAGATTGTGTATATTGTGCATACCCAATATATTACTACTGGGATGAGTTGTCAATGATTTTGTATGAAAATTGATGTTTAATTTTTATCTTTTACATATGGTGCTTTTGAATCGCTCTCCACTATGCGTTTACCTAGAGAATAACTCCGAAACTTATAAGGGAATAATTATCAGTGCGATACTTTAATTATAAAATCAACAACCACTCCGTTCTTTTTGCTGCAAAATCGTCGGAGTGGTCGTGTGTTTTACAACAAAAAAACTCACTACCATCTATAAGTAGTGCGTTCAACTCTCCCCATATTAAAAATATTTTATAAATTTCAATGTCTACTGCAGCTTTTTCCCCTTTTCAGATAAAGAAAAGGTGAGTCTGTCTATAATTATTGCCAGGAATACGATAGAAATTCCCGCTTCAAATCCTTGCCCGACTTCAATTCTATTAATAGCAAGAAGTACTTCCATTCCCAAGCCTCTTGCACCAATCATAGATCCGATTACTACCATCGCCAAAGCCATCATAGTTGTTTGGTTAATACCAACCATAATAGCCGGTTTAGCCAATGGCAGCTGAACATCGAACAGAACCTGTTTCGGCGTTGCTCCGAAAGCCAGGGAAGCTTCAACAGCCTCTTTATCAACTGTACGTATACCGACATTGGTCAACCTGATCACCGGAGGAACCGCATAGATAATTGTTGCAAACAAGGCCGGAACTTTTCCCATTCCGAAAAACATTAATGCCGGAATTAAATAGACGAAACTTGGCATTGTCTGCATTCCATCCAAAATAGGTTTAAGAATTGATTCAGCACGATCACTGCGTGCCATGACAATTCCCAAAGGAATACCTATGATAAGGGCGAAAAAAACTGAGGCGATAACAAGACTTATCGTCATCATGGACATCTCCCAATATCCGAAGGATCCAATAAGAAATAACATAATCATGAATCCCAATCCGCTTTTCCAGCTTTTCATCATTTTCCAGCCGGCAAAACCAATTAACGGTATCCAGATAAACCAGGGAACAAAGAGAAATACTTTCTCAAAACCCATAACTACCTGTAAAATGACAAACCCGACAGCATCAAAAAATCCATCTAAATTTATCAACAACCATGACATAACAGAATCAACCCAGTCTGCAAGGGGTATAGTTATCATATTTGGAAAATCAATCATTGTCGTCTCCTTCATAGGGCGCAATGTGCTCAAAAATAGAGTCTGTTGTCACAACACCCAGCAATCGATTCTTTTCATCGACAACCGGAATTGGATACGGGTTCTCAGAAACTATAGAAAAAAGATCTTCCAATACGGTATCTGGCGTTACACTGGATACCTTTTTAATGGATTTTTCGGGAATAACCTTATATATCTCATCTTCGGCAACGAGTTTTTCCAAGCGTTCAATACGGGCTACTCCCATAAGTTGATGTGCCTTATTAACCACAAAAGCCGTACTTCTTTTTTTTGCGCGCAAAAGGAGCGCTGCAGTTTTTGGCCCTTCCCAGGAGTATAGCAGCTCTTTTGCCGGCTCCATGACACTTCCTGCAGTTAGAACTTTTGCCGGAGAAGCATCTCTGACAAATTCCTGAACATACTCATCCGCAGGTGTTGAGACTATCTCTTCGGGTGTTCCAACTTGCACTACTTCACCATTACGGAGTATTGCTATTCTATCACCCAATTTCAGAGCCTCATCCAAGTCATGCGTCACGAAAATGATAGTTTTCTGCAGTCTATCCTGCAGCTCGACCAGTTCATCCTGCATCTGACGCCTGATCAACGGATCTAAGCCGCTGAAGGGTTCATCCATTAACAGAATTTCCGGGTCATTAGCCAATGCCCGGGCTAAACCAACACGCTGCTGCATTCCGCCGCTCAAGGAATCAGGGTAGTAATCTTCCCATCCTTTCAATCCAACTGTTTCAATAGTTTGCATTGCTTTTGCATAGCGATCTCCCTTCGGAATTCCCTTCACTTTCAAACCATAAGCAGTATTATCAAGTACGGTAAGGTGCGGAAGCAGTCCATAGTGTTGAAACACCATACCAAAGGTATCCCTGCGGAACTGCATCAACTGCTCACTAGTCATTGCCGTTACATCCGTATCATCTATATAAATCTTACCGGACGTAGGGTTAACTAAACGAATGATATTTCTGATCAATGTAGATTTCCCGCTTCCCGACAAACCCATAAGGATAAAAAACTCACCCTTCTCAACCTGCAAATCGATACTTCGCATAGCAATAATACAGCCTGTTTTCTTCTGAATTTCATCTTTACTAAGATTGCTGTAGGATTTCCCAAGAACACGCTTGGCATCTCTTCCGAACACCTTCGACAAGTTCTCAATTTTTATATGTGAACTATCAGAAAGAGGACGGGTCTTTTCAGACCCATCCTGTGTAATAATTTCTGTCATAAATTCCCCTAGAGTGCCGCTTTTACCTTTTCTGCAATATCAGCACTAACCCATTTGGTCCAGAGTGCTTCCTTGTTTTCAAGAAACCACTCTGCCGTTTGCTGGGAATCCCAGTCGTTATCATCCATAATTGCCAGGAATTCATTATTATCATCAACTGTGGTTGAGTATTTTTTCAAAAATTCCACAACATCCGGAGCTCTATCAAGCATTGATTTTGTTACAAGGATATTAACATCTGCCGGAGCATATTCACTTCCCTTAAGTCTGATCATATCCAGTTTCCCCAGTACTGCTGTTGGAGCCCAATAGTAACCTACCCAGGCTTCTTTTTTCATGTATGCACCAACCATGGTACCTGCCAAAGCTGCGTCGGCACCGGCAATTCGTAAATTGAAGGTATCTTCAAGACCATTTTCACTAAAAATTTTCTCTGATATTTCCATTTGTGACCATCCGGCAACACCGCCGTATATTATACCTTTTGAACGATCTTCAGGATCTGTAAACAGATCAGCATACTTGGGTAAATCAGCTACACTCTTCAAATCCGGAGCCACAGCATCTGCTCCCTCTACAAGATAGCGGGGTATCCACCATCCCTGCGGAGCATCCGGCATATTCTTTCCTAAATCCACCATATCACCAGACTCGATGCCCTTTGCATAAATTTCAGGGAAGTTAGAGTGCCATGATTCCATATCTACATCAATATCACCCTGTATGACTCCGTTAATAATAGGGAGGGTATTACCTGCCATATATTCGGCTTTATAACCGCCAATTCCATTCTCAATAATGAATGCAGCTATACGGTTATGAACCTGTACACTATCCCAGGAAACATCTCCAAATACGATGGTCTCCACATCCCCCTCACCTTCACCTTGAGCAAACAGTGCAAATCCTGTTGCCAGTAACAAAACAATTGTTAAAATTGTTATTTTCTTCATAATAAAAACTCCTTAAATATATTTTCTATTTGTATACTAAACAATTTATCAAAGATTGTAAAGCGATATTGTTAGTGCACTAATTAATATTTATATTTTTTAATGAGCTTAAAAACCTTTATATACGTATTTACTTTGTAAAACTATTTTTTTATATTATTATACTAATATTTCGTGTTATAATATTTAGTATTCTTTACAAAATAATTAATTCAGTGCATACTTGAGAGATATGGAAAATTTAATCGAACAATCATCAGATTATCAAGACACTACCGATGCCGTTGTCAGTACATTACGTCAGATCATACGGGCAATCGATGTACAGTCAAAACGTCTCACTAAGCAATACGGTCTTACCGGACCGCAATTAATAGTGTTGAAAGAGTTTAAAAGATCTCCCGGGTTACCAATCTCTAAAATCGCCCGCAAAATAAGCCTTTCCCAGGCTACCGTAACAAGTATTCTTGACCGGCTGGAGCAGCAGGGATATGCAGTTCGCCACAGAAGCACAACAGATAAACGAAAAGTTTTTATAGATTTGACGGAAAAAGCCAATGTAATTCTGGATACCAATCCTTCACTATTTCAGGAAGAGTTTACAAAAAGCTTTAATAAGCTTAACGATTGGGAAAAAAATATGATTCTCTCTTCATTGCAAAGATTATCAGAAATGATGAATACAGAGAGCATTCCCTCACAACCTGTTTTGGGCACAGAACCCATATAGGATTTGAGTATGAATATAATTGGGATCGTAGGAAGTAAACGAAAAAAAGGGAATACTGCAAGTCTCGTCCAAAAAACCCTTGAACCATTCAGGGAACAATCAAACTGTTCTATCGAAACAATCTACCTTGGAGATATGAAATTTGAAGGCTGCAGGGGTTGTGAAGGCTGTGCAAAAACCAACTACTGCGTAATAGATGATGACATGCAGAAAATATATCCCAAATTACGGGAAGCTGATGCATTAATTATTGGATCACCAACCTATTTTTACAACATCACTGCCGATATGAAGAAATTTATTGATCGCTGCTACTGTTTTTGCTCATTTGATAAAAGTGACCGTTCAGTCTGGATCAGCGAATTCGAACACGGTAAACCAAAATATGCCTCTCTTATTGCCATTTGCGAACAGAACAATATTGCAGATATGGGATTCACTGCGAAGGCACTGAAGCTCAGTTTTCAATCATTGGGATTTCGTATCACCGGAATTCAAAAAGTACTGCATGCATTCAAGCCGGGCGAAGCACTTTCTCAAGAATCAACGGTAAAAGAAGCTAGCCGGATGGGTATACAATTGCTGAAAACCCTTATTCTTCGAGACTCTCAGATAAAAATCGAGGGGAAGCTGTAACAATAACCTTAACTATAAATCAGATTTGATTTCGTAAATCATTCATACAGTTTGCCGATTACCCCATTTTTATATCCAAATTGATACTGACATGTTACAATGATTCACAGACAGACACATAATATATCAAATTACAATTGGCAGTTACACTTCCAGTCTTACACCAGACCAAATGGAGAAAACATGAAAAAAGCCTTGTTAGTAAGCATTACAGCCCTGTTACTGGTACTCAGTATATCCTGTGCACTATTCTTTCCCAGCTCCAGCTCCAGTGAAGTTCAAAAGAATATCACCCCAACAGTCTACAGAATAGCTGTAATAAACCTGGCGTTAACAGAATCAGCAGGCGGGACAACGGTGAATGTGGTAAATGCCACTCGGGAAACCCCAACAATAATCAATTTTGCACCCACTGCAACAGATGGTGTTGGCTTATCGTTCAGCTCTGTATTGAATTCCCCTACCGATCCCTATACAGATGGGAAAACATATGATAATTATGATCTTGTTCCACTCTATCTGGAGATGGAGATGGAAGCTGCTTTTCACTTTCCAGCAGCTGCAGATGAAGATGGTTATGTTCTGGAATTCACAACCGATGGTGATGAAGACAGCTATACATTCCGTCAATATTTCAATCCTATAAACAATTTCTGGAAACGCGACATTCTGGTTCATCTAGAGGATACCCAGATTGCCTCACCCACAGAGACAGCCTATCCCTCAGGCTGGTACTGGATGCGGCGCGGAGTTGAACCGGGAAACTCTAACTTTCTTATTTTAGCCGAAGAGGATGGTGTCCCATATAATACAACAACAAATTTACGTCCCGCTCATCCAGGAAATACTTCCGGATCAGTTCCAGGCACGGAGGCAGTTATAGACCTCTTTGCAGATAATACCTTCTGGGGAAGTTCTACTGATGCAGATACGTATGATTCAGCCAATCCGATACATATTGATTCAGCCACTGCTGCTGTTGGCGGCTTGGGAGCCGTTATGGATCCGTTCCCTTTTACCACCGATGATACCATCACAGCTGTTCCCGATGTTACCAATACCTTCAACTTCTGGTACTTTACAGATCCCACAGATTCAGATTTCTTAGATCCAACCGATACCGATGTGGTTGATTTCGGTCCTGATTCCGGCAGTGAAAAACATGGGGACTGGGGATTTCATCCATTCATGCCTATTTTCACCATCACCTCTACTTGATAAATTTAAAAAGTGGCTCTCGTCAAAAGCTGACGGGAGCCATTTACTAACTATAACCCTATCAATACCTACACTTACTGTTGGAAACTTTCTGCGGGAAGAGTATATACGCCCCTGCAATCTGAGCGCTTACCGCCTTGCAAAGGATACAAGAGATCCTTTATCCTCTTCACCCGTCCTCTTTTAACTTATATTCGAATACTTCACCAATGCTTACATCAAAAGCTTGTGCTATACGAAATGCCAGGTCAAGAGATGGCGAGTACTTGTCGGCCTCGATAGCGATAATGGTCTGGCGTGACACCCCAACTACTTCTGCCAGTTTCTGCTGGGTCATTTCTTCGGCAAAAAACCGTAAAGTACGGATTTTGTTTGTAATCCTGAAAGGTGATTTGATTTTGGGCATGTTACACACCCTTTCTTAAATAGTACAACTGAACCGATCCGTCCAGCACACTACTAAAACTAAAAGCGATAAACATGATGTTCAGCATTATAAGAGTGGGAACTCCGGCAGCAAGTGTAATAAGAGAAGCCCCAAAGGAAAGCCCTACCAGAATAGATCCCCACCTCATTGATTTCATTTCAACCAACTTATCCCGCTCATACTTCTATGGCCCAACAAGAAATTGGGTTACTGGTTTAACCATTGTGTTGG
>CAZMOX010000042.1:0-19263 GCA_964567895.1 uncultured Spirochaetales bacterium
ATAACCGCATCAATATAGTTGTTGTCTATCAGATATTTTCTGATTTTCTGCTCGGTACCACCACGATACAGCACGCCGGGGAATTCAACAATGGCTGCTGTGCCGCTGGTTGAAAGCCATGAGAGCATGTGCATGGTAAAAGCAAAATCTGCTTTGGGTTCATTGATGTTGATGTAACTGCTCAAGTTTTCACTAATAAAACGGTAAAAAAGCATACCCAGTACATATTGTTTAAAATCCCAGCCATCAACGCTACCACGCAAATCATTGGCTATTTGCCAAATGGTACGGTGCAGTTCTGCTCGTTCTTGCTCTTTAGTTGTGTTTGTCATAATTTATCCTTGCTGTTTTCCAGCTATAGCTCTAATCAGGTTTTGTGTTACGTTCAATAGCGTATAACGTTAGAGCGAGCAGGGTCAGTACCAGCGACTGGTTAGAATTTGGATTTTTTCATATAATAGCAAACGTGTCCCGGTGGCTGGTTCTCCAACTGGGCAAAGACTATATATCCGCGTTTTTCATAAAAGCCCAAAGCTTGGAAGTCCGTTGTCTCAATATATGAATTTAGGACACCCATTGCCCTTGCTTCGGCCTCGGCTCGATCCATCAAAGCATTTCCAATACCATTCTGTCTGTAGGCTTCATCAACCCACAAAACATCAACATGTAGCCAACCCCATGATATGTCGCCAAACAACCCACCAATTATCTTTTGTTCTGGGTCATACAAAAACAGATGTAATTCCTTCGACGGAAAAACACCACTTTGTCTGTTGTTAAATTCTATGAATTTTTCACGAACATATGCCGTGTCATCTGTCGAGGGATTGTCTTGATGCTGAATGTCGTGATGCATAGATTTTTTTCTCTTTTTATTCTAACTACTGAGTAGACTGAATATAAGCAGTATACTACATATAAATACCGCTTATATTCAGTCTATCCTCTTTATTCTCCTGAAATGCTGCATATATTCCCATATATTAACAAGATTACTGCTTATATACAATGCTATTACCACTGAGGTTCTTTCAGAATGGAACAAATCTTTGATTTGTTCCATTCTGAAAGAACAACCTATAGTCAGAAGTTTTTGATTGAGTATAATCACTTATATTATAATATGTTACATATCCATGATCAAAAACTTCATAAGGCATTTTCTAGTAAATCGGAATAAAACAAAGTTTTATTCTTAGATTTATGAAATTGCCTCCACTACTACTGAAATATAGCGGTATTTCACCTTACTGTTCAGCACCATCCAAAGTCTAGGAGTTTGTCGGACTTGATGCTATTAGAGCTATTTTTAGAGATTTTTGACCTGTTCGAGGAATGAATGAGGCAAATATATGCCATATTTGCCAATTGAAAGACGAAAAAGAGGGCGAAAAGGTCAAAAATAGAGCAATATTGATTAAGTCCGACAGACTCCTAGCATCATTAATCAAACTTGTTCTGATCTTCCTCTTCGTCCCGTCCCTGCTTGTTATAATCGATAATCTCGACCTTGGGATAAAACCAGCAGAACATGTCTCGGCGGAGTTTGGCCATCCAGACCTGTCCGGCCTCTTTACGCTTAAGATTGTAGAATACCACACCTTCGGCAAAGACAGTGGTCTCGGACTGCTTCCTCACGATCTTCTGAAAAAAGAGGGAAAACAGATAGTCCTTAAACCAGTCGGACCAATTATCGAAAGTTCGGTCGTGCTGCTCGAAAGATTTATACCGCAGCTGGCTCATCGACCGCGCGAAAGGATACCAAAGATGATGATCAAGCTGATATGGATTCCCCTGGAATTTCGGACCCAGCAGCTCACCCGCCTGTTCACCCTCCGGCTGTACATATTTCTTTGCGGCCGCCTGATAGATCCCTTCCATGATATATAAATTGATGTTCTTATCAATCTGCAGAGGAGCGATTACATTAAGTCTATTCTGTACGGCTGTAATCCTGCCGTTTTCCGTCAGCACCTTAACGTTCGATCCGTCAACCTTTTCCACGGCAAACGTATCGGAATCATCAAACACCCATTCGTAACCGGGATTTACCTGGTCAACTGCAAGATACACATCTGGGCCGCGCAAATGGTGCTTACGCCCGTGTTTTTTAAAACTATCCTTTGTGACTTTATAAGTTTGCCGAATAAACGGACACTGTAATTTAGGAAAATCGGTCAACATAATTCACACCCCCGTTACCTATAACCATATCAGAAGCAGCCTGTCATGAACATGAGGAATTCGCAGCTTGATTCAAATCACCGCTTACTCCGATCAAAACTCCATCCCCTGAATAATATACCTCTCGTATCACTATCGTATATAATCGTATCAAAACGTATCATTATTCTTGAGGTGCACGTTTAAAAACATCAAAATCATCATTATTTACCGGCTTCAGTTCGGATTATATGATCAATGAATACTTCAGGTTATAGACGACCTAAGGCTTTCTCAATATACTAATACAGAATAAATAAAGCGGTTTTTTCGGAGCAGGAGTTTTTATATGGGAAGCAAACAGCATGTTATTGCAAATTTTTATGAGACCCGCTGGAGAACGGTAAACGACAGGGGAACAGAGATACAAATGGGATCTGGAGAAGGGAAATCCGAACCTTATGACCTGTTCTTGGGAGCTTTGAGTGGCTGTCTCTACAGCACCTTTGAAGCAGTTCTCGAAAAAATGCAGATTTCAGTAAAAGGAACCCGTTTTGATATCCACAGCGAAAAAAGGGATAATAAAGTGGCAACGCTCAAAGAGTGTCATGTTGATGTAACGGTCATAGGTGCTGAAAATGAGCAGAAAACAAAAAAGGCAATGGAAATTGCTACCCGGTACTGCTCAATATATAATACAATTAGCCAAATTGCTGAGATGTCCTAGGAAGTATCCTTCGAGAACTCTCCCACGTAGTTAACCTTCATACTATTAACTTGTTTACTTTTTACTGCTTCCTTCACACATACATTGTGTATTAACATATGAATTGAGACTATTTCAACAAAAGACCAAATACTTGCTTTGGTCTTTTGTTTTATGATTTTGCTTTTATGAAATTGCCTTCATTACACCAATTTTTGTGCACCATTAAATACTTGTGTATAAATAGTATCAGGATCGATTCCCGCATCCCGAATAATCCGGGTAAAGTAAGAACCAACTACAGCCGCATAGGCATGCCCCTGCAAAGTCTGCACCTGTTCTTTTGTGCTAATTCCAAAACCGGCATACAGTTTAGGAATCTCTAATTTGTCGAGGAACTGGGTGGTTGTGCTATCCATAACAGTTTGCGTGCCTGTAACCCCCTGTCTGAGCGATACATAACACCTTTCAGGACTGAGATCCTTCAGTATCCTGATCCTTTCAGGGATCATATTTACTACTGCCACCGGCACAGCATCAACCTTTCTCCCTTTCTGCGAAGTATATGCATAAAACCCCTCTTCATCTTCAATGGGTAAATCAGGAATTATAATACCGATGACATGAGCAGCTTCCATATCATCGATAAATTTCCTGATCCCGTACCGGTAAATTATATTTGCATAGGTCATAACATGAATTTCTTCAAAATCCTTTGATGAAGCAAACTCCAAATACCGGTGAAAATCCTTTATACTAAATCCATTCCGCAGCGCGGTTTCTGCTGCCTCTGTATTTACAGGGCCGTCAGCAGTAGGATCTGAGAAAGGGATTTGCAGTTCCAGAATCTCAATTCCGCTATCAGCCATAGCACTGCAGGCAGCCTCGAATCCAGCGGCATTGGGATAGCCGGCAACAAGATGTCCCATAATTTTAATTTTCTGATTTTCAATCATTTCTCATCCCTCTTATTCAGCCTGACTGCTTCTTCACTGAGGAAGGTCTTCCATTCTTGCGTATACAACTCTCCTGCGGTAATAAAGAGGTCTTTATCGCCTCTACCGGACATATTTACTATAATTATACTGTTTTTTTCCATTTGAGAAGCTCTTTTCAGCACTTCTGCTGCTGCGTGAGCAGATTCCAGCGCAAAGATAATTCCCTCTTTTTGCGCAAATTCCTGAAATGCTTGCAGTACTTCCCGATCATAAGCCTTTGTGAATTTCACCCTTCCAGTCTCATACAAATGTACAAGCTGGGGACCAATTCCTGCATAATCCAGGCCTGCAGATATTGAGTGAGTGGACTGAACCTGCCCATCGTCTGTCTGAAGAAAATAAGATTTATACCCCTCAATAATTCCCGTCTGGCCGCCGCCGTTCATTCGAACAGCATGTTCACCAGGCGCATCACCCCGCCCTCCAGCTTCTACCGCAGTAAGAGTTGTTCCCGGGTCATCCAGGAAAGGGGTAAACATACCCATAGCATTTGAACCGCCGCCGCAGCAGGCAACTATTTCATCCGGAAGTCTGCCAGTTTTTTCAAGAATCTGGCTTCTTGTTTCATCCCCAATAACTCGTTGAAAATCCCGAACCATATCAGGATATGGATAGGGTCCCAAAGCAGACCCTAAAACATAAGCCGTACATTCCGGTTCCCGAACCCAATCTTTTAGTGCAGCATTAACTGCATCTTTAAGTATTTTCGTCCCATCCTCAACTACCCGAACATCGGCACCAAACTGTCTCATGAGAAAAACATTCGGCTGCTGTCGTTTTACATCCACCGATCCCATGAACACCTCACAGGCAAGTCCCAGTTTTGCAGCAGCTGAAGCAACAGCAACTCCATGCTGACCCGCACCTGTTTCGGCTATCACTTTTTTCTTTCCCATATACTTGGCTAAAAGCACCTGCCCTAGAGCGTTGTTTATTTTATGAGCACCCGTATGAGCAAGCCCTTCCATCTTCACATATATTGAGGCTCCACCCAATTTCTCTGTCAGGTTCTCAGCCAGACAAAGCGGTGTGGGTCTGCCGACAAAATCTCTCAGCAGCCGTAAATATTCGTCACGAAACTTTTCAGAGGGAAGTATCTCATTAACAGCTTTCTCCAACTCTGCGAGAGCTGATTTTAGAACTTCTCCCACATACTGCCCACCGTATTTACCAAACCATTTACCCATACATATTCTCCAAAATAGAAAAAATCTCTTTTATCTTTACACGATCTTTCACTCCAGGACTTTTTTCTACTCCTGATGCGATATCAATCAACAGTGGACTACACATTTTCAACATCCCGCTGAGGTTCTGTGGAGATATCCCGCCGGCAATAAATCCACCCTGAAGAACCTCTTGAAACGAAGCATCAAAACTTAATCCAAGAGAGTCGTTTAAAGCACCTTTGGGTTTATCATAGAGGCTGAGCGGAGCAAACAAATCATCCGCAACTTCCTCAGGAGATTCCAGAGAAATTGCCTTATATGCATTCCCGCCAAATGACTGCACCAACTCCAGCGACTCATTTCCATGAAACTGTACACCATCAATTATACCCTTCGTCAAAAGTTTCCGCAGCATACTTATCTGCGCCGCATCAGGATCTTTCACTACCGCAACTTTAAGCACATCATATTCTGCAAACTTCTCCAGATCCAATATGCTAATCTGCCTTTTTGACGGGGCAAGAATAAAACCTAAAACATCCGCTCCAGCAGCTACAACTATCTCAGCATCTAAAGTCTTCGTGATTCCGCAAATTTTTACCAAAGGCTTGTATTTCAAGCCCGGCTTGTATTTCAAGCCCGGTATGTACTTCATGCCCGGGTTTCTGTTGAAACGTTTCATAAGCAGGGAGAAAAAACAGGGCTTTTCTACTCTTCCTTTCTCATACGCAGAGAGCATCTCCTGAATTGTCAGGAGTCTATTATCAGAACGCATCAAGGTTTCACCAATCAGCACCGCATGAAATCCTGCATTACCTGCCAGTCGGGTAAAAAAGGCATCGCGTACCCCGGATTCGGCAACTACCGGGATATTTTCAGGTATCCGCTGTTTTAGGGCAAAAGGAACCCGGTTGTTTACCTGAAATGTCATTAAGTTACGGGAATTTATCCCTATAGCATCCGGAAGTTCATTCAGATTAAGAATACGTTCCAGTTCAGAGTTACTATGTGCCTCGCAGAGAACCTGCAGTCCCTTGTTGTGTGCTTCAGCAATCAACAGTTCCATGAGCGCAGTATCAAGCATCTCTGCGATAAGGAGTACCGCATCAGCACCGATAAGCCAGGATTCATGGATATCTTCTTTTGTAAAAAGAAAGTCTTTTCTTAGAAAACCTTTCTCTGGATGCTGATTCTTCAGCTCATGCAAAAATCGCCAATTCCCCAGGAAATGATTTTGCTCTGTAAGCACAGAGAACCGTTCAGCCCCCCCTTGAATATACTCAATAATCACATCCTCAAGACGTTCTGAAGAGTTGATTATCCCCTTGCTGGGAGAGGCTTTTTTGAGTTCACAAATAAGTCCTTTTTTACTAAAAAAATCCACAACAGGTACGTTTCTTGTTTTTTTAGAAAACATGTTAAGTATTTCTTTTGTCTCCTGATGCTTATACAAAGCCCTTTCCTGTTGGATTTTCTGCAGAATATTCATCACACTCAAGCTTCCTTACCCTGGTCCTGAAGACACTTAACAAGTTTACTAACAGTTCCATCTGAAAGAAGCCTGCAGGCATCCTGGTATCCCTGTTCAATTGTTTCTACAGCTCCTGCAGTATAGAGTCCGGCTCCCGCATTTAATGCCACTACTTCAAATACTGCCTGGTTCTTTTTCTCTACTAATTCTCCCCCAATAACTTCCAGGAATAATTCGGCATTTTCTACAGCATTGCCACCCTCCAAATCCTTCATTTGGTATCCGAAAATTCCAAGTGATTCAGGATCGATTGTATATTTACGAATTTCTCCATCTTCACAAACCTCCCTCACCATAGTGGGAGCACAAATACTTATCTCATCAAGATGATCTTCTGAGTGAACAACCATACCCCTTTTTATACCGAGAAGTTTTAATGTTTCCGCATATAAGTCAAGAATAGATTCCGAAAATACCCCGGTGATCTGGAAACACGGACGCATAGGGTTCACAAGCGGTCCAATCATATTAAAAATTGTTCTTACTTTCAGCTCCTGCCTGACCTGACCTGCATGCCTCATGGCACTATGAAAGATGGGGGCAAACAGAAAGGCAAAATTGTCTCTATCGATACTTTTCTGACACTCTCCATAGGATTGAGAAACCGGAATACCGAGAGCCTGCAGAAAATCATAACTCCCCGACTTAGAGGAAACAGCCTTATTCCCATGTTTTGCAATCTTTATTCCTGCTGCTGCGCATACCAGCGCCGATGCTGTTGATATATTGAATGTATGCTTTCCGTCACCTCCAGTTCCACAGGTATCCAGCAGTTCCTGTTTTTCCGGCATTACACCGGTTTTATCTATAAAAACTGAAGCAAACTGGCTCAACTCAACCGAAGTCACCCCTTTAACCGCCATTGCCCCAAGAAACGCGCCGATTTGGCCATTACTTAGTTCACCATTTGTTATCTCATCCATTATTTCATAAGCATCAGCTTCATCAAGATTCATCCCGCTGGTTAATTGCCCTAAAATTCTGGTAACCGGAGATTCTTCACGCTTATAGGTAAGGAAATTCTGAATAAGCTTGTATCCATGAGGAGTACCAATAGATTCCGGGTGAAACTGAACTCCCTCAACAAGGTACTCTTTATGCCGCACACCCATTATTGCCTGGTCGCTCTGTGCCCGTGCAGTAATCTGCAGCACATCCGGAATATTTCCCTGGCTGGCTGTTAAGGAGTGATATCGTACTACACTCATATTTTGTTCAATATTACGAAACAGCCCTCTATTGTCATGTGAGACTGTATCTACCTTCCCATGCATAATTGTCGGAGCCTGTACTATCCGGCCTCCAAATGCCTGTACAATGACCTGATGCCCAAGACACACACCCAGAATAGGAATCCTTCCGCCAAAGTGCTGAACAATACTCAATGATATTCCCGCATCATCAGGGGTCCCCGATCCAGGGGAAATTACTATATAATCAGGCTGAGGTGTCATATTTTCAATCCCTGAAATCGTAATACTCTTATTTCTTTTTACTACTACTGTTTGACCGGCTTTTTTCAGAAGATCTACGATGTTGTAGGTAAATGAATCATAATTATCAATCATTAGTACCATTAGGAAATCCCCCCTAACGTTTGAATCATTGCCCGGGCTTTATTCACGGTCTCCTCATACTCTTTCTCCGGTACCGAATCATAGACAATCCCGGCTCCTGCCTGAACGTAGAACGTACCCTCTTTACAGATCACAGATCGTATTACTATACAGGAATCAAAATCGTTATTAATATCTATGTACCCGATCAGCCCGGCATAGGGTCCGCGTTTTATCGGCTCAAGTGACGATATTATCTCCATTGCCTTTATTTTCGGAGCACCGGAGACTGTTCCTGCGGGGAATGTTGCCCGAATAAGATCAAAGGCGTCCATCTCGTCATTCATCTCTCCCTCTATCTCTGATACGATATGCATTACATGTGAATATCTTTCAACTGAAAAACTTTTGGATACCTGTACAGTTCCCGCCTTGCAGACTCTGTTAAGATCATTTCTGGCAAGATCAATCAACATCAAATGCTCAGCCCGCTCTTTTGGATCATTGAGCAGCTCATGCTCGAGCCGCAAGTCCTCTTTTCTCGAGCTTCCCCTGGGACGGGTTCCGGCAATAGGTTTAATGGTTGCAACTCCTTCAGTTAATTTAATCATTACCTCGGGGCTGGCACCATAGAGAATGAAATCGGAGAAATCAAGAAAAAACATATAGGGTGACGGATTAGTTCTGCGTAGTCTTCTATACGCCTCGAATGGTGGAATTTCAGATTTTACGGCTACTCTGTGCGATAGTACTCCCTGTAGAAGATCACCACGTATTACCGCCTCCTTTACTTTACCCACCCCGGCTATATATGCTTCAGCATGTTTCCCAAGATCCGCTTCAGCAGGGTACTCTGTTTCATCGCCCTGGAAAGCCCGGAAATCGGCATCAAACAGTCTCTCCTCCACTTTTTGTATCTCATTATTCAGGTTATAGGTCTCTCTTTCCCTGTTCAGGGCAAGAATGATAAGTTCGTCTTTATAATGATCAAATACCACAAAAACCCTGCCAAAAACGAAGATAGAATCCGGCAACTGCAGTTCATCCTGCTGATCGGAAAGGTGAATTTCATCCATAAGAGCAGCTGTCTCATACCCCAGATAACCCACGCCTCCTGCCGGTACGGGAAAACTGAGGTGTGCAGCCTCAGAGAAGTCCGCTGCTTTCCTACTGAGTTCTTTCACATACTCAAGAAATTTCACGGGGGATGGATCGATGATTGTTTCCGGTTCACCTGGGGAAGAGTGCACCACACCACGTGAATCAAGAAGAATTCGGGATGATTCAGAGACCATCAGAATTGAATATCTACTTTTCCCGATATCCAAAACAGCTGATTCCAGAAGTGCACAGGCTGAAAGTTTCAAAAATGCAACCTGTGGGGTTATACGGTCTGCTCTTAATTTTTTATATTGTAATTTGTTCATGTTTCTATTTATAGAAACATATGGTAAAAATGTCAACTCCTCATCTACGTTGATAATGTGTTTTTTGAATATGCTCTGAAGATTAGATAAATAATCATGCTGTGTGGGAATGGCCATCAAGCAGCTTTTTAGCGAGTGCTATATGTTTCTCTGCCTTTTTTTTCAGCTTCACTTCCCTGCAGCATACCCTGTATTGCAGACGAGCCTCTTTCTTAAGCCTGCGGTCTTCCTTTCTTGCCTGAGCGATTTTTCGATAGTTTGCTGCATCCTGTATCATCTGATCCTGATTAACTTTTGCTTCATATAACATTGTTTCATCGAATAACATATATTCCTCCTAGAAACCAAACTAACGTTTAATTTCATCGAACCTTTGTATTAGATCAATTTCTAACACTTGTATATTATATATATGATACTTTTGTTTCGTTGTCAAGCTTTATCTTAGATATTTTTCTAATTTATGTTGTCAATATGTTTCTAAGTATGGTATTATTTATTCATGAAGTTTATATACAACCATGCCATGGAGTTCTATTGCCACTTCTGTAGTTATATCGATAACAAGATTGATAAAGAGAAAGTAGAGGATAATATTCCCATTGATCCTGCATTAGAAGAAATTCTCCAAAAAGTGGATCAGGATATATCTCCATTCCTGAAACATGATATTGAACTCTTTTTTAGTAAGATGTTTTTCACTCGATGGATGATCTTTTACCGAATAATCGAGCTTGCGATTACCGAAGAAGAGGAATTATTCTCCTATTTTAGCAAATTATCTGATGACGAATTTAGAAATATATATCTGGAAGGGATGTGGCTGCAGGACAAACCGGTAGGTCAGATTCAGGAAAAAGATATTAAAAACTCAATAACCGAAAAATTCTTTCACTCTTCACGTTCACAAGAAAAGATGTTAAAACAGTTACTGGATAACCCTGGGGAATGGAAACCAAGAATACTAAAGACTTTCAGAGAGTTCCACTCCAAGCATTATCTTCCATTCAAAGAAGAACTTATTAATACCGGCACAAAACGTGCAAATTTAGCAAATAAGGAGTTTGATAAGGATCCTTCACACTATCTTGATACACTCACATTCGGTCACTATCGGGAAATTCTCAAGCATGCTGAAGATACAACCGTTTATATCTCATACACATACAACCGTGGCTTAACAATATCTATAAAAGCAAAAATCATACTTCTCGGCCTTACCCGCGAAACATTGCTAACCTCTGCAAATAGAAAACTGCAAACCAATATGCTGTTCACCTCTTTATCAGATAAAAAACGGTTGGAGACACTCAGACTTCTCAGTGAACGTGAGTGGTTCAGCAAGGAACTGGCCAAACACTTCAAACTGACCGCTGCAACTATGTCTTATCACTTAAACAAATTATTTAGAGCTGGATTGGTAAACTTCAGAATGGGTGACCAGAAAAAGTTATACTACTCCTTGAGTAGGGAAAATCTGGAGAATTACCTTGATTGTGCCAGGGCAGACCTACTTGGTGATACGACTTGCAATACAGAAAACGACAGCTGAAACCGTTTTAAACAGATTTAACAATAAAGGCATCCATTTCTGGATGCCTTCAGTTTGCTTATTTGCTAATTACACCAACAAAATCATCAAAAACAACACCTTAGTACATGATTACGAGGTTTGTCCCATTGGTGGAGTCTATTCATGTTCTTGAATATGCATTCTCCAGCATGATATAAATATCATCAATCTCAGCAATCTTCGGATTATTTTCATAGTCCGGAAGGTCATGACTGTGATCAGCAATCTCTCTCAGGGTCTCCATACTTACATTCATATCCTTAAAATTCAGCCACATACCTATCTCCTTGAGAAAGCCATCCATCACTTCACCTGCTTTCTCAGAAGCCTGAACATCACTAAGTTCCGACAGACCTGGATCAAATATCTTTGTTACAATCCCAAACTTAACCTGTGACGACGGGGCAGTAAAACGCATAAAATCAGGATACGTCAGAGCTAATGATTCACCATGCATAATGTGCGGGCAAAACCCACTTATCATCATCCCGACTCCATGAGGAAGCGTTACACCGGCTCCAGCAATACATAACCCAGCAAAGGTATCAGCCATTGCCATATTTCGTCGTGCTTCCTTTGCCCCATCAACATCAGTTCCCTTTATTGCCGTAATCAGATTGTTACGAACAAGCTGAATGGCTTTGAGAGCCAAAATTTCAATATATGGATTAGTACCAGAATGAATATATGCTTCAAAGGCATGTGCAAAAGCATCAAAACCAGTGGAGGCAGTTATATGAGGAGGAAGGGTGGCCATAAGATCGGGGTCAATAATTGCCACTTTCGGGAATACATTTTCATGATAAATCGCTGATTTTGCATGAGTCTCAGTTTCTGTCATTACAGAAACCTGGGTCACCTGCGAACCGGTTCCGCTGGTTGTGGTCACAGAAATAATGGGAAGTGTCGCTTTTGTAGGCGCCTTTTTAAAGAAGAGATAGTCCCAGGGAGATCCCGGATGAGTAGCACCAACGGCAATAGCCTTGGCCACATCCATACTCGATCCGCCTCCATATCCTATTACTACATCAACCTTTTTATCCCGGGCAAGCTGAGAACCTTTTTCTACACACGCCACGGTAGGATTGGGGACAACACCGTCAAAATGAACAACTTCTACTCCTGCATCCTCACAGGATTTTTTAATCTTTTGAAAGCCCCCTTCAATTGCGGGAAAAAGCGGGACAGTTGCAATAAGGACCCGTTTTCCGAGAGCACAAGCTTCTTCACCAATAGTACTGATTTTTCCGTTTCCAAAAATAATTTTCGTTGGTTGATAATAATCAAAACTCATATGATTCCCTCTTTTATGTTAGTCTGCTATGTCAATAAATACTTTCATCGCTCTGTCTTTCTGCTCATCAATATAGGTATATGCTTTCTCATAATCTTGAAAAGAAAAATGATCGGTCATAAGAGGCTGCAGCTGTATCGCCCCTTTTTGAATCAATTCAATTGCCTGCAGATAATCACAGGTCTGGTACATGGCCGTTCCGATCAGACGGATTTCATGATCCTGAACCAACCCCAAATCCACAAGAGGTCTCTCTCCAAAGACACCGACAACTATGATATCTGTACCTTTCCGGGCATTAATAATAGCGGCTTCCATGGTAGCCTGAACACCTACACATTCCAAAATAAAATCTGCCTTATCTGTACCGAAAGCCTTAAGAATTGCTTCGCCCAAATCTTCTCTGGAAGGGTTCACCGTATAGTCCAACCCAACACGCTTAGCCAGGCTCAGACGAAAATCACTCAGATCAGTAATCATTACCGCTTCAACACCCAAACCTTTAGCAGTCTGGCCTACCAAATTACCGATAGGACCTGCTCCCATAACCAAAACCTTTTTACCTTTAAGACCTATAGAGCGGGAGAGTGCATGAGCTGCTACCGCAACAGGTTCCACCATGGCACCTTCATCCGGAGTCATCGTATTAGGCAGCTTCAATACTCTTTCAGCATCACAAGTAAAAAACTCGCTGGCCATCCCGGTAGTCTGAAAACCCATGACCTTCAAACTGTCACAAACATGATAACTTTCGTGTGTACAGGGATAGCATTTTCCGCAGACAACCTGCGGCTGGATAGTTACCAGGTCTCCCGGCTTAAAATCTGTCACACCTATGCCGCATTTTTCTACTGCCCCCGAAACTTCATGTCCCTGCGTTACGGGATAAGAGGTGTAGGGATGCTTTCCGTGGTTTACATGGATATCACTTCCGCAAACGCCTATTCGTAGTATTTTGATCAGCACTTCGCCCTCGCCGGGTTGTGAAATGGGCACTTCATTAAAAACTATTTTCCCAGGTTCCGTCATTACCTGCTGTAACATATTGCTTCCTCCTGTTTATCAACCTTCAGAATTTTCCACATACCACCGCCCCCCAGAACCAGAGACCAGTAGAACATTTGAATAAGCGGTAAAGTCACCTGTTCTGATAATGAATTTTACACGCCTGCTCAATTCTTTCAGTTTTGCATGGGTAATAGTCTCCACCTCAATTTTTCGACCAAGAATTTCATGTACTGTATCAAATTTTGAAGGACTGATCTTCTTTGTTTCTTCGGCCATGATTATTTTTTCTATCGAATAATGGAGTTTTAGCTCTTCCAACACTTCATCAATCAGAGGCAGGTTTTTTTTCAGGCTTAAGTCCACCACCGTTGCCCCATCGGGAATGGCAAAGCCAGCATCACAAACCATCATTTGATCCTGATGTCCCTGAGCTGCTAATAATTTTGCCAAGTTCCTATTCAATATTCCTGTTTCTTTCATTTTTTACTCAGATATAAGTTCAGATAATTCTTTTTCTATTCTATCCATATCCAAAGGATATGTTCCAAATGACTCAACAGTCCTTACCATTTCTTTCAAATTTTCTTCAGGAGTACCATATCCACACTGGTCTGCAGTAGAGAGAATAAATCTGCCATTCTTTCCAGCCGCTTTTATCGCTTTAAGGCTTTCTCTTCGAACATCTTTAACACTTCCATACAGCATAATACTTATAGTATGCAAATTGCCCATTAATGTGATTTTATTTCCAAATTGCTCTACAATCTCAGAAAGAATACAGTCTCCCATCGGCGATATTTCCAGTGGGTTGATATAATCCAAATCTATCTCTTCAGCACACCGTTTTACTATATGATATTCTTTACCACAAGAATGAAGTCCAGAAATAACGCCAGCTTGTTTGCACATAGAAGAAACTTTCTGTATTGTTGGAAAAGAAAGTTTATCAAATATATCAGGGGACTGTAATGTAATTCCTCCGCTAAAACCAAATAGTATAGAATCCACTTCTCCAAATTCAATTATCTTTTCAACCATTGATACTGATTGATTATGATGCAGTTCTTTTAGCTCTTCAAAAATATCGGGAAAATCAAAATATGCATAGGTGAGAGCTTCTAAATCACCATCGAAGTAATTTAACCAGGTGGGAAAACCAGGTAAAGAGATATCAACCACCATCATCCCCAATTCTCCCAAGGACTTTTTTTGTCTCATAAAAACTGACGAATCATAGCTTTTTACTTTTGAAAACAAATGTTTCAATTTTTTGTAATCCTTCTCCAAGTTTACTATCATTTTTTTGGTTCTTGTGGGTGGATCATTTTTGTATACTCGTATAATTTCGGTTAAATCTCCGTCGGGTGTATGTACGATTTTTTCTCTATCCCAATACTGATCATTTTTTGTAATAGGTTTAACATATTCGTAGGAAATTTTTGATTCAAATTCAAATTTCAAATCGCTGTAAAGAAACCAACCATCAATACCAAGTCTTTTTACAGCACTTATATAAGCCTGCCAAAGAGATGGATTTTCGTTAATATATATATCCCAAAAAGGTTTTTTTGTAAATTCACAGGGAATATAATTTGATATATCGGGAGAAACTGGTATCCGATCGATTTCTTGCCCTTTACAGGCGGCCATCATTCTTTCTCTTCCAGTCATTTTCATAGTTATTACTCCAGTTATTATACTAAGAAAAAATTTATACCAAAAAATCTGATTCCCTATTCGTACCATCTATTTTTAAAATACTTCAAAGAGTTTGCATCCGTTTTATATCCATCAATTTCCGGAATAATATTCCCATCGTCCTGAAACAATAAGTATGAATCAGGATCTTGTGGAATTTCCCTCTTTGAATACTTCTTCCAACCATTATCCTGAATCGGATCTAGATAACCTTCAGCTTTTAAGAAATCAATCAACTTACCCCTCATTTCTTCAGTTTTTTTCAAATAGAGGGAATTACCGGCAATATTCCTGGTTTCTTCTGGGTCGGTTCTTTGATTAAATAATAATTCTTTATCATCTGGTGCTGAATATATATACTTATAATTTTCATTAATAGCCATATATGATGCAAGACCATGCCTCTGAAACTGCCCATAAACGACATCTCGTTTAGAATTCCCCTTTATTACTCCAAATAAACTTTCACCACTATAATCATTTTGACTCTCTATATCGGTAAACTCAAGAACTGTAGGAAGAATATCAACTAATGAAACCGGAGTATTGATACTAATCTGTTTCTTACATCCGGGATAACGCATCAGCAGAGGAATCCGTGCAGCAGAATCCAGAAAACATCTTTTACCAAAAGCATTATAATCTCCCAATAATTCACCATGATCACTGGCAAAAAGAATCATTGTATTATCCATTAATTTTTCTGATTCTAAATAATTCAATAGTAACCCAAGGTTATAATCGATAAAAGAAATTGATGCATAATAATACGCCTTCATTGTTCTCAGATGATTATTGTTTATTCCCTGATCCATATATTTATACCTATTCTGGTATTTATTCCAAAGTGTTAGAAAATTTTCATAACCATCAGGCTTTTTGGGTAACGGCATATCTGCTCCCCGATAAAACTTATTCCATGGAAAAGGAGCAACAAAAGGTGGGTGTGGAGCCTGAAAACTGGTCATCATAAAAAAAGGTTTCTCTATGTCTCGATTTCTTAGATAATCAATACTTCTATTAACTACCCATGCCGTTTCGGTTAAATTTGCAGGAAGCTGTGAAGGTTGAGGAATATAATACATTTCACTTCTTTCCCCTGAAGGTTCGGAAACATGTCCATATCCCGAATCCCTTATAAAAGTTTTATAATCATCTAATTCATCGCATTCACTGGTTGCTCTTTTATCAAAACCCCATTTCTCTTTAATATTTGTTGACCCAATAAACGTATCTAGTGATTGCTTTTTTGGTAAGGTTTGATCAGGCAAAGTAAAGTGCATTTTGCCAACACCCATAGTCTGGTAACCGTGGTTTGACAAAATTTGCATCAAGCTCTCACGAAATACAGAAGGTTCATTATCCGCACAACCTGTACGATGTGGAAGCTGACCAGTTAACATAGAATATCTTGCACCAACACAAACAGGACAGGGTGTATATGCTTTATTAAAGCTTATTCCATTTTCAACTAGTTTATTTAGCACCGGTGTTTTTATTATTGGATTCCCTAGAGCTTCAATCGTATCATATCTTTGCTGATCCGTAAAAATAAGCAATACATTCATCTTTTTCTTATTCATATTTACTCCCTAATAATTTTGGCTTTTTGTATTTTAAAAAACTA
The DNA here is from genome assembly GCA_964567895.1 of uncultured Spirochaetales bacterium. Classification (GTDB taxonomy): domain Bacteria; phylum Spirochaetota; class Spirochaetia; order JABMQR01; family JABMQR01; genus JABMQR01. The sequence continues at coordinate 16,751 of CAZMOX010000042.1, forward strand.
ATACTGTTTATTAATTAGCTCTTTTAATATCTTGATCTCTTTTTTAACCCAAAGAAATTCTGCTCATGAGGTTTGGAGATAACAGGTTGTATTGAATAATCTATAATATCACTGTCTATACACGTTATTATGTATTCATTTCCTGCTTCAGTTTGAAAAATAATTTTTCCATCTTTTATCTCAAAGGGAATTTCTTTTTTTCTACATACAATTCTTAAATCAGTTCCAATGTCTGATAATATTTTACAAATACCACCGACTTCTGAGAATACCCCAATAAACTTTGTTATCCCATTTTTACGTTTTGCACTAACTAAAAAAGCTCCTTCAGCTCTCAAATTCCAAAAGGAAGCTTCATCCCATGCCTTAGGGGTGTAATAGAATACTTTAATTTCATTATTGAAACTACAGCATGCAAAATCTGTTATAACACTTGCACACATTAATCCGGCTTCAACAGTTTGCCCATAATTTTCATGCAAAATCATTTCACAGTTATAATTTGATCCTTGCATATGAAAAGTGTTTTCATTGATTATTTTATCTACAAAATCCATCAAGAGCATTCTTGCAAGGGGAATACGCTCTGCTCGTATGCATAAACTTGCCATTTGTGGATATGACCACCCCATCCATTCACCTCTTCCATGTGCATCTAAAGCCAACATGCTTGCATCAATAATTTTCTTCTCTTCAGGGTTATCAAACGTAATTTGATGTAAGGGGTGTATAGGAAACAGGTGGGAAAAGTGCCTGTGTGATGATGATAACGGCAAATCACCTCTAACCATTAATCCACCAAATCTATCTAGAGTATATGGTACCAGGTTATCAAGGGTATTTTCCCAACTTTCAGATTCTTCGTCTGTTAACTCTAGAATTTTCACAGTTTCAAGAAGAGTTTCACATAAGAATCTTAGTAATGCAAGATCAATTGTTGAATCAGGTCCAAATCTGGCTGACCAATCCGGCTCCTCTTCCAGGGGGAATCTGAAAGTTTCTTGAGATCCATGATATTCTGGTGAAGAAGTCCATGGCAAGTGCAATTTTCCATCATCACCCATCTTAAGCTCATTTATCAATGGTCTTACAGCCTCACGCATCAAAGGGTAAAGCCTTTCTTTAAGGAAAGTAAAATTCATTGAATATTTATAATGCAGCCACATCAGCTGGCACATCCAAGGCAAACCACAAAATTCAAATTGATCCTGATTTATAAATAACGGTTTTCCATCTAAGTCAGAACAATGTGTTAGGAACTGACCTTCACAATCAAAAAAATCCCTACAAAAGTTGGCCATATTTGATCGTGCATTTTCAATTAGATTATATGTAGAAAATCCAAGTTCCAATCTGTTTGCTACGTAAATAGGCCAGAGATTCCCTTGCTGCTGCATATTCCAATGATAATCACTTGCACAAAATGCACCTAATCCATCATCAGGAACCCATATTCCGCTTATTGTCATTGGAATACCATCTTCTCTAGCTATACATCCGAGTTTATACATTTCTATCCAGTACAATCCTTCCAATTTAGTATCAGGGAAAGAAATAAAGGATTTGGGATAATAATTATGCCACCATGTTTTATGATTGTTTTCCATTAGCTTAATTTTTCCAAAATTACTAATTTGCTCAATCTGTTCTGTTGCAATGTTTTGGGCCTTCCCATTTACTCTATCTGTTATTAGGGTTACGATAACTATTTTTCTATTTCCATCTCCCTCTATTTGGTTCCAAGCTATAGAGTAATTTCCATTTTCTGGAATTGTCTGCTCAAAGAAATCAGCCTGTCCAATTTTTCCATAGGTATTATCTGGATACCCCCAATCTTTTAGAATTTGTGCAAATTCTGGTACTTCGCCGTTATATCCAGTAATAAACATTCCCATGTTTTTCTTTGTTCGTACAGAAGCTCCACTATCTTTTGCCAGTTTCATATCTACTGAATATTCTTCCTGTTTTGCAACAAATCTAAATTTTAAACTTGTCTCTTCATTCCCTCTTAATTCATAATCAAAGATTATTACAGGCAGATCTGCACTAACATAGGATCTCCATGTTATTCCACCAAATTCTGTATCATATCCCCCTTCGGAAACTGCATCATAAAGCTTCAAACGCATATGATAATTTTGGATCAGTTCACCCTTAAGCTTGAGTTCAAAGCGTCCTATAGGTAAATGCTGTGGGGTAGGACCTGCTTCTGTTTGATAAAAATCATCTACATCGCCACCATTCTTCTGTTCAAACTTTTCACAAAATTTCTTCCACTTAAACTTGGCCTTATCTGGTTTAAAAGCAGAACGGATTTCCCAGATATCCTGGCGGTCAAGAGTTACTTTTATTGGATTCCCCCCCCAAATCACAGAGGAAACAATAGCATTACCCATGGGTAATCCTCGTTCCCATTCTTCTGCAGGAACTTCATATACCATGTCATGTTTTTCTAAAAATTTCTTAAAAATATTACTATTAAAGTGAATATGTTCTTTCACTTAAATCTCCTC
>CAZMOX010000043.1:0-19255 GCA_964567895.1 uncultured Spirochaetales bacterium
TTTCGCAAAAATGAGGCTGACCGAAAGTTTGGGGCGCCTTCCCACAAATAAAGAAATAGCGGATGAACTGGAGCTCAGTGAAAGAACAGTGAGAGACCTTCTCTTTGCCGGAGTGCATACAGCCTCTCTGAACGCTCCGTTGGAAGACGGGGAGAACAGCGGCGAAATGCAGGATGTCATTGCCAGCAATGACATAATGCCGGATGACATGCTGGGCGAGATAGAATCAGTGGATCGCATGATACATCTTATGGAGCAACTTGGCGAACGCGAACAGGAAGTCCTGAAAATGCGCTTTGGCCTTGGCGGCTACTCGGAGATGACACTTGAAGTCGTTGGCAAAGAGCTTGGATGCACCAGAGAGCGAGTCAGGCAGATTCAGAACAAAGCCATCAGCAAACTCAAAGCATTGCACTTTGAAAAGCACAAGAATAAACTTCAGAAATACCAAGAATTTGATCTTTCAAATCAGACTTATCAAGTGCAGAAAACTCTTCAGGAATAGAAACTTGAATATGCCCACTTTGCAAGTCTATATACTTTTCTGTAATACCTTCAGTCATTCCATTTGTCAATATTATTGCAATAACCAGAGGCACTACAGAAAATGCTACTATTAAAACTGACCATATTATATGCTTCTTTTTTTGTTTTGATGTGGAGTGTAAATTTATTATTTTTTTAGCCCAAAATAGGGAACCATGATTGATTATATTCACAAATCTCCTTTAAATACACCTTTTTGTAAAATCAGTGTCTCCTCTGCGAGGTTAGAAATATATGAATCGTGAGTCACAAGAACTAAACTTTTTTGGTACTTTTTAACTAAGCCGAATAGGAGGTTCTCAATTATACGTGAATTTTCTTCATCCAGATTTCCTGTAGGCTCATCTGCAAGGATAATATCAGGATCATTTATTAGCGCCCGGGCTATTGCAACTCTTTGCCTTTCTCCTCCCGAAAGCTGACCTGGGTAATTATTTATTTTACTTAATAAGCCTACATCTTTCATTAAAGCTAATGCACTCTCTTTAGCCTTGTTCTTTTGATTCCCATTAATCATAGAAGTTACAATAAGATTTTCTAATGCAGTAAAATCTTCAAGTAAATAATGCATTTGAAAAATAAATCCTATATGCCTTTTTCTAAATTGCGTTAATTTATCAGAATTTAAAGAATCAATTTGATGATCAGCAGCGAAAATAGAACCGGAATCTGCAGAATCCAAACCGCCAATCATATGAAGAAATGTACTTTTCCCACAACCGCTTTTTCCCATAATAACTACAGATGATCCTTTCATTAATGTGAAGTTAACTGAATTTAAAACAGTCAAAATTTCTGTACCATTTATATATGATTTAGTAAGATTTTTCACTTCAATTGCAGTAATTAAGTCTGGAACAAGTTTTTCTTCATTGAAATTATTCATTATGCAGTATCCTTACTGGCTCAAATTTTAATATTTTTCTTACAGCCATCCATGAGGCAAAAATACTTAAACATAGAATCCCTAAAGAAACTATAATAAGTTCTCGCGGTACAATTTTTACCGGAAAAGAGTAACTAAAAAATCGCGAACTGTACCCCGTGAGTGTTTTTATTAAGAACCCTATTAATAAAAAAATTTGATTTATATTAATTGCAGATAGTATACCTATTATTAATCCTAATACAATTCCAATAATAGCAATATATATGCCTTGTAAAATGAAGACTGATGCTAAATTCTTTTTTGTTGCTCCTACAGCTGTCATTAACCCTATATCTTTTTTATGTGAAAAGACAACTCTTTCCAATGAACTCTTTATATTTATGGCAACTACAACGAAAACCAGAAAAAGGATGACAAACATACTGTATTTTTCTAGCATTAGTGCTGAATAAAGTGAACGATTAAGGTCTATCCAGGATTCAACTGATTTAACCCCATCAATTTTAACAGCCTCTTTTACAAAATCATTAATCTTTTCACTATCATAAAGCTTAATGCCAATTTGAGGTACTGTCTTCGGCAGCATTTTTTTTAATAGTGAAATATTGACAAAGCAGATCATATCATCAATTTCAGGATAACCTGTACCGACTTTTGACGTAACTATCATCTTCTTTTCAATTGGCACAAAATTGACAGTTTTCCCCTCTCCCAACACCAATAACTCTACTATTGAATTTACTCCAGCGCCAATATTAACTGCAAGATTTCTTCCTAAAACAACTTCATCTATCGAATCAATAAAAAAATTTCCTGAAGAAATTGTTAGTTCTTGAGCAAAACCAGAATCAAGAGTATATATATTTGAAGGGAGACCTTTAATCAGACAGGGTTGCGAACCACCATTGGATGACCGAAGAACTCCTTCAAGTTCTAAAAATTCAAATGTATTTTGTACAAATTGGGTATTATTTAATACTTCCTGGAGTTTTCCAACATCGGTATCCGGTTCAATGGTAATTCTAGCATGGTAAGAATCAATTTCAATCAAATCATTAAGATAACCTTGCTGGAGACCATTCATAATTCCAATAATTATTATTACAGCAATAAAGCCAGCTGCTATACCTATTATAGGAAAAGTTGCAAAACGAATCTTTTTATTTTTACCTGATGTAAAATACTTAAATGAAGTGAATAAAATCCATTGTAAATCTGTTACTCTATTCTCCTGCAAGTTTAGATTCCTTTATTGTTTGTCCATTTTCTTCATATATTATGATTAAGTATAAAGAACCCTCCTTATAAATATCTTCACGGTTACCCGTTTCGAGGAAAGTAATTTTTTTGATGAGCAAACCATCTTCATAGGTATTCTCAGTTTCAGGGAGCCCTTCAGCATTATTTGTATATTCTATAACTGTTTTACTATCTTGGGTAATTATAGTTTTAGAAATTAAATAATTATCAGTATCATAAGAATTCAAAATGGTTTCAGTTGAGTCTTCAGTCTCAATGATTTGTTGATCCAGGTTCCCATTTTCAGCGTAATAACTTGTTATATTAATACCTTCAGGAGTTTTTTCAGAAATAATAAGTTCCCCTGATTGTGTTGGTTGTATTTCCTGATCATTGGTGATTTTAGTTCCGGAAACCCATTTTTCAGTTATTTGCAAACCATTTTGAAAAGATTTTATTAATGAGAAATCACCTTTTCTTCCTAATGCTGTTTTTGAGATATTTGTATTACTGCCAATAATTAAAATTTCACTGAAATCATTGAAATGATACTTTGTTTGCCTTAAATGCAGGCTTCCATCAGATTTTCTCACATAATTTGTAGTTTCAGAAATAAATTCTCCATCATATTCGGTTTTCTTCAACAGTTCCCCTGAAAAATATTGATAATTTACTGATTTTATCTGCTCCTCAGGGTTCTCCCAACTCTCTTCGATAAGAAGATTATCTCTATATTTACTCTTATAAACTAAACCGTCAGGATATACTTTTGTAACATCCCTTCCCTGATCCTGATAGATACTTTCAACAAACCAAATCTCTGTACCCTTATAATATAATGTTTCATTAAGAATCTCATTATCAGCAGTTCCTTTTAGCACCCACTCATAGTTGTTGAATTCTGGTTCAATTATTTCATGTAATTTCATTCCTATGCTATTTGAAGCATAAAATACATTACCAGCACTACTTACTGTACTTATTATTAGTATTATTAATAAACTAAAAAAACTAAAAAACTTCTTCATTTTTAACCTACTCTATCCCAAGTAATGTATTAAGAAATTCCTCTTTATCAAAAATTGAGATATCTTTATATGTCTCTCCGGTTCCAATAAAACAGATCGGAATATTTAATTTTTTACCAATTTGTACGATACTGCCGCCTTTCGAAGCAGAATCATATTTTGTAAGAATAATTGCATCAACACCTATCGCATTATTAAATATTTCTGCCTGACGAACTCCGTTTTGCCCCGTAGTACTGTCAATAACAAGAATTTTCGTGTAGTTACTAATAGGTATACGATTACAAATAATTTTATCAATTTTCTGTAACTCTTTAAGTAAATTATCTTTTGTATGCATTCTGCCAGCGGTATCAGCAAGTATAATCTGCTCTTTTTTTGCTAATGCACTTGTTATAGTATCATAAATAACTGCACCTGGATCAGATCCTGGGTTTTGTTTTACTATGCGACATCCAACACGGTCAGCATGTAACTGCAGCTGATCTGAGGCAGCCGCCCTAAATGTGTCTGAAGCACTCATAACAGTGCTATAGCCATCAGTTAAGTACTTGCTTGCTAATTTTGCTATGGTAGTCGTTTTTCCGACACCATTAACTCCTAATACCAATAGCAAATTTAATGTATCTTTTTCGATAACAGGTAAATAGGATTTTATATATTGAGATAACTCTTCTTTAAGTATGTTTAATGCTTCTACATCTGAAACCTGTCGTTTTTTACACAAAACCTGAAGCTTTTTTGAGATTTCAAATGCTTCAACTGCACCTAAATCTCCTTCAATCAGTAAATCTTCAAGTTTTTCAAAAAAATCTTCATCATACTGTTTCTTTGATTTAAATAGAGATGCCAATCTATTTCCAAAACTTTTTTTCATGTAATAACCCAGTTTGTTAAATATTTTATAGAACTTCTGTCCTGTGATAATAATCTACTAAACTAATAATCGTATCAAGTAGTAAAGAAATATTTATAGCCAGAGAAGCTCCAAGTGCGGCTTGGTAAATAGGTAAATTATATTCTGACGCTAAACCATATAATAATACTGAAGCTGGTAAGCTTAGAATGGACGCTGCCAATGAATTATAAAAGGAAATTTGACCGTAATTAAGTTCAGAATCTAAACCCATCCAAGCTGGTCGTAGATGTAGTGAAAATGGGACTTCGGTATATATTTGATTTGAAATTACCAAGTTTTGAGAAATATATCCTCCAGCTTCAGAAAACAAGGTAATTTGATCATTCAATGTGCTTCTTATTTTAGAAGGGGTCTTTGATTTAATTTGAGATTCAGTGATAATATTTGCATAAAATGGATATATACTTAGAGAAAGAAGAATTTTTTCTGGAAAAGGTATAAACGGTTCGATTGTAGTAATTTTTCCAGGTTCAAGCCTATATATATTTATATCGTGGTAACTATTTTTCTTTGAAAAAATATGTATCTCATATTCTCCAGGTGGTAATACTTTTAATCCTATATCAGAAATTGAATAAAAATCATTATCTATTAGAACTTGCACATCAGAAACATCCGTTTTTATCTCAAAAGTAGATCGTAGATACCCGCCAATACCTGATGAAAGCGCATCAAGAATTTTATTATCGATTGTATACAGAGTATTTTTAGTAAATGAAAACTCAAACAGCATTATCGGTTCAGATATCGCAGGAGAGAATCGAAACATACGATATATATATACTTTACCAATCTTATCTATTTCACTACTTATTATAGATTCTAAATTATACTCTTTAGAAACTACTAAAGAAGTAACTTTATCGCCATAATTTATATAAGGCAAGTATTGTTCCTTATCATTGGTAACAATAGTAACCGGGATTCTTCCTGATTCTATAATTGATTTCTCGAAATTATTTTCTTCCGAACTACTATCTGGTAAACTCATTTCTTCCTGATTCCGGAGAAAATCCAGATTACTGCTGTAAACCCTGCTGAATAATTCATAATCATAGACACCCCCACCCTCAAAATTAAATAAATTCTGCTTCAACAAATATTCTATTTCTTTTTCATTTAAAACATGAATATTGAAGAGTTTTATTTGCTCTAGAAGTAATGTACTTAGATAATCATAGACAAGATAATCATCTGATTGTGGATTTTCTATGTTCAGCAATATTTCAGTCACCCCAATCCGCCAGGGCTCTGTTCTGAAAAGCATATTTTGCTCTTCATTCAATAATACTATTGGATTAGAATCACTACTACTTTTTGCCGCTGTCGTTACACCAAATAAGATTGAAGATGAGATGAAAAGAAACAGCACCACAAATATGCTTATAAAAGAGATTTTAAATTGGAGAACTCCTGCTGTTACTTCATTTTCCATTGTAAGTACGCTTCTATAAACATATTTATATCACCATCCATTACAGCCTGAATATTTCCTGATTGTAGGGATGTCCTGTGGTCTTTTATCATAGTATATGGTTGAAATACATAGGAGCGTATTTGATTTCCCCAGGAAATATCTTTTTTTTCAATACTATGTTTAGATTTTTCTGCTTCATTAATTTCTTTGTAATATTCATATAGGCGAGATGAAAGCACCTTCATAGCCATAGACTTATTTTTATGCTGGCTTCTTTCATTCTGACATTGAACTACAAGACCGCTTTCAAAATGAGTTATGCGAACCGCAGAATCAGTTTTATTAACATGCTGGCCACCAGCGCCGGAGGCTCTATAAGTATCAATTCGAATATCGTCGGGGCGAATTTCAACATCTCCCATCTCTTCAATTACAGGAGATACGTGTACTGAGGCAAAAGTAGTATGTCTTCTTTTATTTGAGTCAAAAGGAGAAATTCTAACTAAACGGTGTACGCCTGATTCACTCTTTAAGTAGCCATAGGTATTTTTTCCTGACACTTCCAGAGTTACAGATTTAACACCGCCCTCAGCTTCAAGGATATCTAAAATTTGTACTTTAAATCCCCTCTTTTCGATCCAGCGCAGGTACATACGAAGAAGCATATTCACCCAGTCACAGGCTTCAGTCCCACCAGCTCCCGAATGAATCGTTATAAAAGCATTATTTCTATCATATTTTTCTGAAAGAAGTGATTTAATATATAAAACATCAAAATTCTTTTTAGCTCTCATAATCTGATTTGAAATATCATCTTCAACTTCGCTTAAATCAGGTTCATCTTTATAAAGATCGTAAAAATCACTAATTTCCTGAGTTTCGTTCAGTAATTTAGTCCATGGATCAAGAGTCTCTTTTATAAAGGATATTCTGGAATAAGTTTTTTCTGCATCTTCCCGGTTATTCCAAAATGTTGGTGTAAAAGTTTTTTGTTCGAGTACATTCAACTCTTTCTGTAAAGTAACTGAGTCAAAGACGCCTCCAGGCATCCTGAACTTCTTTTATAAGTTTTTCAAGAATAGGAATATATTCAGTAAGCATATCAAATCCTTTTTATATGAATCAATTTAATAATTCTATTTAATTTTCTCAATCCTGATTTCAAAAGAAGATTGCCACACTTCTCCTGGTTCAAGATCCAAATCCCATACAGGAAGCAGTATTGAATACTGATAAATTTCTTCTTCCCCAAATAATGTATTTATTTGAGTATTATAGGTATTTTTAAATAAAGTATACCTTTTATCAGAAGTTAAGGTTAATAACGTTTTCTTAAAATTATCTTTGATTACAATTTTCTTAACATTAAACATAGTAACTTTACCATCACCAATTTTTCTGACGTGTTGCGAATCTTCAGCAACCATCCCAAGAAAATCATCACCTTCAAATGCAAAAGATATATTTTGCTCAATTCCAAATTTTGTTTCTACTTTTTCCAATGTCGAGTTCTTTATTTTATAATTTACTTCAAGTGAGTTTGCTTTAAAAGCATAGTTTTTATCTACCAACAACTTTTTTTCAGAATAATAAGGCAACTCTACTTCTATGGAAAAGGAAATTTTACGGTTATTCTTATCAAGTTTATTTAATGTATAAAGTTGTGATTCTGTTGTATAAACCCTTTTCTCACTATATTTTTTATAATTCTTAAGATCAAACTGAGGATGAATAAAAATATCAGAAAAAGAGTTTTGTTTTTTTCCATTAACACCTAAAATCTGAGCAGTTTCTATAGATTCATCTGAATGCCCCACAAAAGTATCAAGGTAATTCCAGGATGTAACTAAATAGTCCAACTCTGCAAGGCAGCCACCTTTAGCATCTACAATCGCAGTAATATTTTTCCCGCGAAAAATGAATTCATCTAATCCATCAAAATCAAAATCAAAAGGAGCTATTGCTGATGAAAATAGTCCTTTTTCTCTGGAGGATCTCTCTGCTTCGATTAAATGAGAGTAATTTTCTTTTCTAAGATAATTGTAATATAACCCACCCCAATCCGAAAACGTAAAAGCGCCAAAACTTTCTCCTTTCAAAATTTCCAGAGCGGAAATCTTTTTTAAACTTTTTTCTTTTTTTATACTACTTGTTAGTTTTTGGGAATAATTCAGCTTACCATACAAAAAATTTAATTCTGGATATCTCAGAAACATTTCATTGTAATTGGCTATTTTCCCAGACATTGAATTAAAACAACCTGAAGCTAAATACTTTTTATCAAAAGCTGAACTATTTTGAGATTCTAATTGCGGTAAAGTCGTTGTAATATTATTAGTTTTAACAGTTTCAAATAGGTTTTCAAGAAGTCCTATTAACTCTTTACCATCTTTAAAAATAAATTCTGAAATCAATTTATTAGCATCCAGCATTATTGTTACCGGGCCACCTTTTTTAACCGAAACAGAATATTCTTCTAATACCGCTTTCATATTATTCGCTAAAACAGCATCTGAAAACTCTTTACTTATAGGAAAAATATTTATTGTATTTCCCATTTCCTGCATGGTAAAGGGTGATAGTCTCTCTTTTTTTTGTATCTTATTTGAAGTGTTTATTGTTACATTATTTATTCCGCAACTTTTAAACGTACTAACCAGTGAAGGATCCCAAATTTGATCAGTAATCCAAACACCTTTTGGTCTTTTACCAAATCTTTTACGTAAATAAGTAGTAGACATTTCTATCTGAAGTGCTCTGTCTTTTAGTGGTAGAATAGTCAGAATTGGATCATAGTACCCACCTGATAACATTTCAAGCTGTTTTCTTTTTACCATATCATTAATTAACATGTTGATTTCAGGATAGGTATTCTCAAACCATTCCAGTATAATAATAGAAATATAAAGAACAAATTTAATATCTTCATGTGTATATAGATAAGTTAGAAGCGGTTTGTAACAATGAAATAAACTATATTCCAAGTCTTCCACTTGTGTTCCAAGAGGTTTTTGACTGTAAATACCTAATATAATCTTTTTTTTATTCATAGTTACTTTATTTTACACACCTATAAAGAGGATCAAACCTGATTTATTTCATAAATAATATCCGACTAACAAGTATTGTATACCTATTTAATTAATTTTGCATATAGAATTCGTAGGGCATAATTCTGCAGCCCCTTCCCGATCTATACCGGCACTTTCATAATTGACTACAGAAAGGAAATTATTTACTTCAAATCCAGCTTCCGGAAATTTCTTTTCACATATTTTGCATCCAATACAGCCTACTTTACAAGTTTTCCTTACAACACCACCTTTATCTTTTGAATTACAGGCTACAAAATAATCTGCATCGTAAGGAATCATTTTCATTACACCAGTGGGACAAACAGCAACACATTTTTTACAACCGATACAAATTTCTTTATCTACTTCCACCCTTCCATCAGCAGTTTTTTTAATTGCATCAACAGGGCACACTTTAATACAGCTTCCCAATCCTAAACATCCATATTTACAGGTTTTATCTCCCTTAAAGAGAATTACTGCAGCATTACAGTCTTCTACACCCTTGTATATGTAACTATATTCAGTATGTTCCCTGTTCCCATTACAGTGAACTTTAGCAACAAGTTTTTTCTCATCAAACTTAACTTCAATCCCCATTATCAAGGATATTTTTTCAGCACTTTCTTTGCCGCCGGGAGGACACAATCCTATTTCCGCATTTTCAACTACGATTGCTTCAGCATAAGCTGAACAACCTGCATATCCGCATGCACCACAGTTTATTCCAGGAAGAGAATCTTCTACTATTGAAACACGTTCGTCTTTTTTTACCGCAAGTTTTTTAGCAGCAAAAGCAAGGCCAATACCCAGCAAACCGCCGAGTACAGCTACAGAAATAAAAGCAGTTATAATATTTATGAACATAATTCCTATCCTAAAAGATTTGTTAATAGAGCTTTATCAAAAGCCATAAAGGCAAGAGCCATCAGCCCCCCTGATATAAATGCTATAGGTATACCTTGTATAGGTTTTGGCACTCGGATTAAATCCAGCTTTTCACGTATATTTGACATAAGTAAAATTGCAAGTAAAAATCCAATACCTGCAGCTATACCGGCAACAAAACTTTCAAGGGCATTATAATTATTAGTAATATTTATTAAAGCTATTCCCAGAACTGCACAATTAGTGGTTATAAGGGGAAGAAATATTCCTAGTGCTTTATACAACTGTGGAGAAATTTTCTGTACAACCATCTCAACAAATTGTACAAGTGAGGCAATTACCAGAATAAAAGTTATGGTTTGTAAATATTCAATTTGAAATGGGACTAATATATAGTTATACAGCAACCATGTCACAATTGAGGATATACCCATAACAAATATTACTGCAAACCCCATTCCAATTGCTGATTCGGTATTTTTCGAAACACCGATAAAAGGACACAATCCTAAAAACTGAGTAAGAATAAAATTGTTAATGAAAATAAATGTTATTAATATTGCTAAATAAGACATGTTAAGACACCTTTTTCCTTGAAGAATACCAGTTAAAAAAAGCTTTCAAATATCCCATAACCAGTAAAGCTCCAGCAGAAAGACCAAATACTCTGGCAGGAGCATTGTAGATACCCGGGATTTTTATCACACCATCAAAATTGCCGATCGCCATTATAGTTATTGTTCCTGCACCAAGAACCTCTCTAAAGAGTGCAATAAGCATTAAACTTAAGGTAAATCCGATACCCATACCAAGAGCATCAAAAATCGAAGCTGTAATACTATTTTTGTTAGCAAACGCCTCAGCCCTACCTAAAATAAGACAGTTAACTACTATTAATGGTACAAATACTCCAAGACTCTCAAATAGTGAAGGAAGATAAGCCTGCATAACCATTTCAACCAAAGTCACAAATGATGCAATAATAACGACATATGCAGGTATGCGTACTTTATTGGGTATAAAATTTTTTAATAAAGAAACAAAAATATTTGAACCGAGCAGAACAAAAATAACACCTGCGCCCATACCTATTGCATTTATAAGTTTAGAAGAAACACCTAAAGCAGGGCATAACCCAAGTACTATTATGAAAATAGGGTTTTCCTTAAAAATTCCTTTTGTAAATTCTTTTAACATCATATTCTCCAGTTTACTTCTTTGAATCAGTCAATTGAGTTTTAACAAATTCCGAACCGGAATAAAGAGCTTTTGCTACCCCGGAAAAAGTTATAGTTGCACCGCTAATCGCATCCGCCCGTTCTGGTGGTAATTGATTTTTTTTTAGAGGTATTGGATCTGAAGCACCTTTTGAAAGAAAAACTTCCATATACTCTGACTTTTCCGCCTCTTTACCCAAACCTGGAGTTTCAGCATTTTTTAAAAGTCTTGCCTGAATAACTTCACCATTTTTTTCATAACCGATTATCATATCCATCGGACCACCATAGCCATTAGCTGTGACAGATAGAATATATCCGGCTAAAATTCCATTTCCTGTTAACGTATAATATTCATTTACACTACTAAATTCTAAATCAGTTCCGCTTTCGCCAGCGTATACCGGAATGCATATTTCAGAAATATTATAATTTTTTGAAACAGCTGAAAGTGCCTGAATCAATTTTTCTTTATTATATGCTTCAATTTTAGGAGCTGTTATCTGATTAACAAAGGCGAGTGCGATTGCTGCCACTGCACAAATCAATGCAAGTTTGCCACTAATTTTTAATATGTTTCTCATTTGACAACACCTTTCTTATTAGCTTTTCCGAAAACCTTTGGTTTTATATAACGATCGATTAAGGGAACAAAAATATTCATTAAAATAATAGCAAGTGAAACTCCCTCTGGAAGTGAGCCGAAGAAACGTAATAAGAAAGTTAAAAATCCAACACCAATACCAAAATAAATCATACCCTTACCGGTGATAGGAGAAGTTACCATATCTGTTGCCATATAAAAGGCACCAAGGATAAGACCTCCACTGAATAGATTAAACCAGATTTCTCCGCTAAAATAGCCAAATTCATAAGGTATTCCGCCAAATATCCAGGTTAATAGAGCAAATGAACCTAAATAAGCTACAGGAATATGCCAGGTAATAATTTTCTTATATAAAAGTATGGCTGCTCCAAGAAGAAGTAGTAAAGCAGATACTTCACCAATACATCCACTTGAATTTCCAACAAACAGGTCAATATTGAGTGGTTTCAGAACAACTCCCAGTGATTGCTGAAAAAATCCTGAAACACTTTCAGCAAATGCAGATACCGTATATCCGGTATTCTGCAAAAAATCTGAGGTACTTACGGTACCTCCTGTATAATCTATCATTCCGGTCTTAAACAAACCCAAAGGTGTTGCTGTGCTCAGAGCGTCAGGCATGGTACTTAATGCAGAAGGAGTTTTCCAGCTATTCATTCCACTAGTCCATGAAAAGAATACAAAAACACGCCCGGCAAGCGCTGGGTTCATCCAGTTTCCTCCTAGTCCGCCAAAACTCCATTTTACAATTGCTATCGCAAACACAGATGCTATAACAGGAATAAATAGCGGCACAGAAGGAGGCATATTAAAACCAATGAGCAGCCCTGTAAGTACAGCACTTCCATCAAAAAGGGTTTTTCGTTTAAATACTAGATTCAGCATATATTCTGTAACTACTGAAGCTGCAATTGTCACCAGTAATACAATAAGAGATTTAAATCCAAATACGAAAACACCCCAAACCCCTGCAGGAAGTAATGCAATAACAACAGTCCACATGATTTTTGCAGTTGTTTGTGTCGATTTGATTTGCGGGGAAGTCTCAATTATCAGTTGGTTATTAATTGTAATGTTTTCTTCACTCACTATTTTTTCCTTGCCATTTTCTTGCCATATTTAAAACCGTGTACTAACGGTATTTTTGCAGGGCAACTGAATGAACAGCAACCACACTCCTTGCAATCCATAAGATTAAGAGCCATTGCATCACTAAATTTACTATTTTCAATAAATTTATATAATCGTGTGGGTTGTAGACCCATAGGGCAGACCATGACACATTTACCACAAGATATACAAGCTGTTTCACTTGTGTAGTCAAGGTTATCTTTTGTCAATGCAAGAATGCCGGAAGTGCCTTTGGTAACAGGAGCCTCAAGATCAAAAAAGGCAAATCCCATCATTGGGCCGCCAGCAACCATTTTTACGGGTTCCTCTTTAAACCCTCCGGCGGCCTCAATTAAAATTTTAATGGGTGTTCCAACTACTGTACGAAAATTTCCGGGGTTTTTAACAGCATCGCCGGTTACTGTAACAACACGTTCAATTAAAGGTTTTTTTTTGGTTACTGCTTCAAAAATAGCAAAAGCCGTACCGACATTACTAACAACAGCTCCAATCTCTATTGGGAGGCCGCCTGAAGGAACCTCCTTACCTATTGTTGCTTTAAGCAGCTGTTTTTCATCCCCTTGCGGATAGCGTACTTTCAGTGGTTGCACAATAAAGGGAAGACCTTTCTCTGCAATCAATTTCTCGATCTTAAGAGCAGCATTCATCTTGTTTGCTTCAATTCCGATTATAACCTGT
The DNA here is from genome assembly GCA_964567895.1 of uncultured Spirochaetales bacterium. Lineage (GTDB taxonomy): Bacteria > Spirochaetota > Spirochaetia > JABMQR01 > JABMQR01 > JABMQR01. Next base: position 13,634 of record CAZMOX010000043.1, read on the forward strand.
TCAGCATTAATAATTTTAGAGATTAGTGAAACACCTTTAAGAATTTCATCGGTATGTTCAAGCATAAGCCTATGATCAGCTGTTAGATAGGGTTCACACTCTACTCCGTTTATCACTAAATATTTTGCTTTTTTTCCTTTGGGTATATTAAATTTAACGTGGGCTGGGAATGCAGCACCACCCATACCAACTATTCCGGAATCTTTGATAATTTTTAAAAGTTCCTGCTGGGTAAAATTATTAATCAGCTCAATATCAATATCTGTGAACTCTATTTGGTTTTCTGGTAAGTCGTCAGTTTCAATGATAACAGCATTTGTCTCTATTCCATTCGCTAAAACTATGGACTTTATATCTTTAACCGTACCACAAACAGATGAGTGAATGTCTGCAGATATAAAACTTTCACCTGAACCAATTTTCTGTCCTGCTGTAACCACATCTCCCTTACTCACACAAACAATTGCTGGTGCACCAAGATGTTGTGACATAGGTATAATAACAGTAGCTGGTTTGGGTAATCCTAAAATTTGTACTGTTTCAGACAGAGATTTTCTTCCGTGCGGATGTATACCGCCTTTTTTAAAGGATCGGATTTTCAGCATGTAAATTGAACTCCTTGATATGTCTTTTCTAAATCTATTATATATGAATGATATGAAAAATGTAAATATCACCGCTTTTTCATGGCTGTTTTGGTAACTAAACTTCATCTTGCTTATAAATTGTTAATTTAAAACAAATTAGCAAATATCTTATGCATTGAATCTTTTAGAATAATTTATTATACATAAAAGTATTTCCTATATTAGAATGAAAGTATATTATATCGGCAATGAATAGATTTCTTCGCTATACAATTTGGAAACTCAAAGGCAAAAAAGTATATGCCTTAGTAGGTCGAAGCGGAACTGGAAAAAGTTTTAGATCTAAACTAGTTGCTGAAAAATATGGTATTGAGTTAATAATTGACGATGGACTTCTAATTCGAGGTGACAAAATAGTAGCTGGAAAATCTGCAAAAAAAGAAAAAATCTTTTTAAAAGCAATTAAAACAGCTCTATTTGATGAAGAACTGCATCGAAATGAAGTTATTTCTGCTCTTCAAAAAGAGGATTTCAAACGCATACTAATTATTGGAACCTCTGAACGCATGATTCTTAAAATTGCGACTCGTCTTAAATTACCTGAACCAGAAAAAATTTTTAAAATTGAAGATTTTGCTAGCAAGGAAGAGATCAAAACTGCAATTAAAATAAGAAATACTGAAGGAAAACATGTAATTCCCGTTCCAACAATTGAAATAACAAGGAATTATCCTCAAATAGTTTATGATTCACTTAGAATATTTCTTAAAAGGAGATTTTCTGTTCCCTGGAATAAGAAAGTTTTTGAAAAAACTATTGTAAGACCTGAATTTGGTAAGCGCGGTAAGATTACAATGTCAGAAGCAGCCTTAACACAGATGGTAATCCATTGTCTTGATGAATTCGATGATGCACTGAGAGTTAAGAAAGTAATTGTAAAAAATGAGCCTGCAGGATACAATCTGAATATTAAATTAAGAATGCCTATAAAATTACAGGTTTCCGGGACTTTAATTGAATTGCAGAGATACATAGCCGATAGTCTTGAACGTTATGGTGGGGTTTTTGTTACCGAAGTAAATATTGAAGTTGATGATTGGACTTAACAAAAACTAACTCTCACCGATTTCACCGAACTACTCATTCTTAGTTGAATTACTCGGGTTTAATGGTTTCCCACTGGCTTAATCCTGCTTTTATTTGTTCTTTTTCGGGCTGAAGTATTTCTGCTTTTCCGATTTGGTGCGTGAACAGAGGTATCCGGTTTTCGTACAGCATTTTTTGGAATTTTTATATGCTCTCGTTTAAATAATAATGCAACTGTTTTTTCAACTTCATAATTTGCAGGTGTTAAAGGAGAAATTAATTGCTTAATTTGTTTAAATATATCCTTAAACAGCTCATGACTATTCTCATATTCATCAGGAAAAGAGAGAAATGGATCTATTAAAGCTGCAAGCATTCTACTTTTCTGCACACCAAAAATTTCTTTTTCACTATGCTTCCTGGCATTTATATCTGAATCATCAATCTGCATAATTGTATTATTTATCCCAATATCAAGTTCGTTTAAAGAGTTGAAAAATTCCAAACTAAGAGTAGTTTTACGTTTCTTGGGGATTGCCTCAGATAGTATCGGCAACATATAACCAAACAAACCATAGATATGAAGCTTTTTAAGAATGACACAGGAATATCCACTTTGAAGAATCTTAAAAACCTCTTCAGTCATTCTTGAACTTGAACAAAGCTTCAACTCACCTGCATGTTTTTTAATTGATAAACTTAGGCGGTGCGGCATAGAAAAACCCGTTGTCTCGGTATATTTTATACATCTTATCATTCTCACTGGATCTTCGATAAAAGTTATTGAAATGGGTATAATTGAACGGACACGTTTTTCACGAATATCCCGCATTGCATTTGTAAAATCAAAAATCTGACCCTCAAGTGGATCAAAATATAAACTATTCATAGAAAAATCGCGTCTTTTAGCATCTTCCTCAATAGTACCGTATATATTATGCTCTCCAAGTTCTCCCTGATCTGATGATCGAAAAGTTGAAACTTCAAATATTTTTTCCTGAAAATAAATATGTGCAAGTTTAAACCTACGGCCAATTATTCGTGAATTCCAAAAAAGTTTGCGAATCTGCTTTGGATATGCATTTGTTGCTATATCAAAATCTTTAGGCTGTTTACCTATCAAAATATCACGAACAGCACCTCCAACTATGTATGCATCAAATCCATTACGTTTTAATTTCTCAATTATTTTAATAGCATTAAAATCAAGCTTATTTTTTTGAATACCGTGCTCTTCCCCGGTATAAATATGAGCTGTAGTTACTCTTTTCCCTGTTTTTCCTATTTTATATCTTTTTAGCATACTTTATTTCGCTTCTCTGTTTATTGATTTTTACCATAACCTCAGATAATATATGTATCATTAGGTGTTATAACAATTTGAATTTAAATTATACATTTGAAAGTGTTGATTTTTTATTTCTGTTGCTGATATTACCATAATACTGTATTACTTTTAAGTAAATAATTGATGTTCTTTCAAAAATATTAATTTTTTTTATGAACATTATGTTAAACAAAAGTTTTTGACTTTTTGAAATAGCCGCAACTATAATTACAAGCAATTAGAGGTATATCATGCAAATAAATCCACGTATACTTAAAGGTTTTCGAGATGCTCTACCTGATCAGGAAATTATCAGAAGAGATACTTTTCATAACCTTGAAAAAACTTTTAGATCTTTTGGGTTTATGCCAATTGATACTCCAGCCCTTGAATATAAAGAAGTTTTATTGGGAAAAGGCGGTGGAGAAACTGATAAACAAATATATGAATTTACTGATAAAGGAAAAAGAGAAGTAGCACTTCGTTTTGACCTCACAGTTCCATTTGCCCGATTTATGGCGATGCACTTTCAAACCATCGGACTCCCTTTCAAACGATACCATATGGCAAAAGTATGGCGGGGAGAAAATACACAAAAAGGCAGATATAGAGAATTCTATCAGTGTGATTTTGATATTGTGGGTTTGGATAATGCTTCATCTGATTTTGAAATCCTTCTGCTAATTATGGATTCTCTTAAAAATCTGGGAATTAATGATTTTACCGTTCATTTATCCCACAGAGGACTATTTAATGCATTTTTATCACATGAAGGGATATCTGAAAAATCAGTTGAAATTTTAAGAAGTGTTGATAAGCTTACCAAAATTGGTTTAACAAAAACAAAAGATCTTTTAAGCAATCTGGTTACTCCGGATAAAACAGAAAAAATTATTGAATATATTACTGCAGGACAGAAACCGGAAAGCAATTTAAATATGAGCCAGATTCTTAATAAATTGACAGAACTCTCAGGAGGATCAAACGAACATTCGGCGAGGCTCCAGAATATTATTACATTCCTACAGGATTCTAAAAAGATTAACAATGTAGTTCTTGACCCCTCTATTACAAGGGGTTTAGACTATTATACTGGAATTGTGTATGAGACATTTCTAAACCCAATACCGGGAATAGGCTCAATTTGCTCAGGAGGCAGGTACAACAATCTTGCTGCTCTCTATACTAAAGAGCAACTGCCTGGTGTTGGAGCTTCAATTGGACTTGATAGATTATTAGCTGCTATGTCAGAACCTGAAATGAAAAAATCTATCTCCTTGCCCGGATCTACTTCATCAGATATTTTGATAATGTGTATGGATGAATCTCTTGCAGGTTATTATGCAAAAATTGCTGATCAATTCCGTAAAGAAGGAATAAAAGTAGATATGTTCCATGTAAAAAAGAAATTGGTACAACAATTCAAATATGCTGAAAAAAAACAGATCGGTTATGCAATTATTGCGGGTAGTAATGAGTTAAAAACTAATACATTAAATCTGAAAAACCTTAAAACCTTCGAGGAAATTAAGGATATTACCGTTGAAAAAGCATTAACCTTGATAAAGAAAACAAACCTATGAACCCACATGAACTCCCCATATACCAACAGCGGGAAAGAATAATTAAAGAGCTGCAAAGTAATAGTGTAATCGTTGTTGAAAGTCCTACTGGATCAGGAAAAACTACTCAAATCCCATTAATACTTCATAACTATGGTTATTCAAAAACGGGCATTATTGGAGTTACACAACCAAGACGTATTGCAGCTGTTTCTGTATGTGAATATATTGCAAAGCAACTCGGTTCAACAATACCTGGAATTGCAGGCTATAAGATGCGTTTTTGGGACATCACTAACTCTGATACCGTACTTAAAATCATGACAGATGGAATTTTACTGCAGGAACTAAAAGCAGATAGGTTACTTTCAAAATATTCTGTGATCATGGTAGATGAAGCACATGAAAGAAGTTTAAATATCGATTTTATTTTGGGTTTGCTTAAACAGATTTTAAACGAAAGAGCAGATTTTAAAATAATTATTTCATCAGCAACAATTAATGCGGGAGTTTTTTCAAACTATTTTGATGGATGCCCAATCATTCATATTGATGCCCAGATTTATCCGGTTGATATAAGATATAAACCCCTGCCCTTTAATGATAATCCTGATATTCTCATTGAATATATTGCAGGGATTGTGCAACGGCGTGTACAAGAATCAAAAAATGGTGATATTCTTATCTTTTTACCAGGTGAAAGATTAATTGTAAACTGTGTTTCAAAACTTGATCATATTGATAAAAAGAAAAACCTGTTTATTGTTCCACTATTTGGACGATTGCCAAAAAAGGATCAGGAACGTGTTTTTTTAAAAACCCCTGAAGGCATGCAAAAAGTAGTTATTGCAACAAATATTGCTGAAACCAGTATAACAATTGATAATATAAAAACTGTTATTGATTCCGGATTATCAAAAGTAAATTATTACAATCCAAAAACCTTCACCTCTTCATTAATTGAGAGTCCAATTGCAAAAGCATCCTGTAATCAGCGAAAAGGAAGAGCTGGTCGTACCGCACCTGGAGTTTGCTACAGGATGTATGATAAAAACGATTT
>CAZMOX010000044.1:0-18650 GCA_964567895.1 uncultured Spirochaetales bacterium
ACCCGATAGAGTGTAATTTTCCAGTCACGTTCCTGTTGATATCTCACAATCCTCATAGCATACGTTCTACTTGAAAAGGTACCAATCTCTTCACAATGAGTGTTCAGAAAATCCTGCATTCCGTTATATATAGGAGCAATATTTCCATATATTCCATTCCATAACGGACGGTGCTGATATATAAAATCCATCTCTTCCGGGTAGATAATATACTCAATATCTCTATCAATAACATATTGAGAGAAACTTATATCAGATTCAGAAAGTTTGCCGATATTTCTCCAGTCATATAAACTACCATAGGTAAAAAGCGGTTCTGCATTTATATTACATACAATTTTCGAATCAGAGGGAATCCGAACAGCAATTTCATTCAGATACTCGTCATAGCTTGAATTTTGTACCACTTCCTCTCTAATTTGAAATATGGTAAACAGTCCATATCCTAAAACAACCAAAACACAACAGACTATACCAGCATATTTTATCCGGTTATTTCTGTTTTTACCAAGTAATTCTGTAATAGTAGCAACAGCAATTATCACCAGAACGGGCAAATTCAAAACAACAGACGGCTGTCCGTATCTTCCAATCAAAATAAATGCCATCTGCATTCCGGCAAGTCCAATCAGCAGGGGAATCAACCGTTTCCGACTGTCCGGTTTAAAAACGGCAGTGAGCAAAGAGACTAAAAGTGTTAGACCATAAAAGAAAAACTGTGGTCTGATATTTGGGGTATAATAGGTTCCGCTCACTTGGTAAAATATTTTCTTGTAAAAAACCAACCATCCGGAAAGTTTTGAACCTGGGGATTCAAGAACACCTAAACTCTCCCCGTATGCAGCATAATCGGAAATAAAATGAGAATTGAATATGAAACTCAGTATCAGAAAAACTGAAGCGGTCAGCCCAAATACACCGATAAAAACCAGATGTTTTTTCAATATAGGTTTCCGCTCAAGAAACAGATAATAGATATAATATCCGAGGATGGGAAACAGGATTACCAAACCATTTGGATGAAATCCAAAAGAGAACCCCAAAACCAGACCCACTGCAGCATCTGAGGAATATCTCCATTTTGCATTATGCATATAAGTAGGCGCAAAGAAACTTTTTATCACTAAATTAAGTGCAATAAGAAGTATTAAAACCAGCCAGATCTCCTGCCGTGCAGTATGTGAAACATAGATATATTGAACATCAACTGACATGAGAAACATACCCAAAATAGCTGCCCAACGATTTTTTGTAACTTTATATATAACTTGATAAAGCAGAAAAAGTGCAGCTGTACCGCAAAGGAGTGAAAGCATCCTGATTGTCTGAATTGAATAACCAAACAGAGCAATCCAGCCACTTTCAACGGTATGAAACAGGATTTTCACTGCATGTGGGCTTCTGTCATACAGATCGAAGAAGTACTCTGTAGATGACATATTTCCTGTTTCCATCATGGTACGGGACAATCCGCTTAACCAGGTCTCATCAGAGTGTACAAAGGGAAAATCTGAAATATAAAAGAAATTGAGAGTAAAAAAAAGGAGGCATACGCCAATTGGTATGATGATATTGAGGTGCTTGTTGATCGATTTCTTTATTTTCATACTCTTCATTTGATTCATGCAGTATCAGTATAGACAAAAACACCCCGGATTCACAGCCAGGGTGTTCAATTAACGATAAATTTTATTCGGTATAAAGAGATCATTCCGTTTAAAGGCTAAAACAAATATTTCAGCTTGGAAATTTTGAAAAGACCTCAAATAACTATTTTCTAAATTGCCTTAGTTTCCAGCTACTACAGGAAAACCTTCATTACCCCAGCCAGTACCATTGGTTCCACCGGTTCCCATACCGCTCTTAATAGATACAGCATCGTATCCAAGCAGTCTTAGGATTGCTACTGTTTGTCCAGCGGTTTGTCCACTATAGCAGTAAGTCAGGATTTTCTTATCCATGGGAAGTGTTGCGAATTGTTCCTGCATACCTGCTGCCCAGGGAATATTTACAGCACCAGCAATGTGTCCGGCAGCAAAAGCGTCAGCCTTCCTGATTGAGAGTACCACTACATCTCCCTCAGATTCATCAATCAGCTCTTTTGCTGCTGAAGAAGATACAATGTTGCTTGGAGCAAGTTCATCTGATCCAATTGCATTGAAATAGTCTGCAACTGCAGCTTTAACTTCTGCATCGAACTTAACGCCTTCAGAAGCACCGAACAGTACCGGTGTTGTGTTAATAATTGCTTCATATCCTTCAACTTTGGAAATTCCAAGACTAAAACCGTATCTTACTGATTTTGCATCAATACCGGCAACCTGCAGTGCAGCTACTGTCTGACCTGCTGTCTGACCGGAGTAACAGTAAACGTATACAGGCTGATCATCTGGAAGAAAATCAAGGCTGTCAGCTATAGCAGAGCCCCAAGGTGCGTTATAAGCGCCAGCAACGTGTCCAGCTGCATACGCATCAGCTTGTCTGATGTCCAGAACGAAAATATCTTCGCCATTTACTACTTTCTCTACAAAAGCATCCTGTGCAATCATATTGTTGTCTGCAGCTTTATCAGCAAAATAAGCCATTGCAGCTTCTGTTACCGGGCTTACTGTTGGTTCAGTTACCGGACTTACTGTTGGTTCAGCAGCAGTTTCTTCACCGCCTTTTGCACACGATGCAGTTGAAAATACTAGTAAAACTGCCATAAGAATAAAAATCACATTTTTCTTAATCATTTAAATCTCCATTGTTATTTGATCAGGAATTATCCTGAAAATTTGATTGAATTTTTACTGTTTCGGGCATCTGCACAGGGCGGTTTGCATCCAGAGACCACTCCAGCCATGCACCATCATATAATTTCAGATTTCTATATCCGGCATTATAGAGAGCCATGATTGTCTGGGCACCTCGGATAGATGATTTACAGTAGGTAATAATGGTATTATTCGGCATAATGTCTTCCTCTTTATACCGAAGTTTAATATTCTGAACAGACCGTATGGTTCCGTCCTGGTAATTATTTCCCTCATAATTCAAAAAAACAGATCCGGGAATTGTTCCTGCATTAAACTCATCAAGAGATCGGGTATCAATAAGCACTGTATTATCATCAGGATTATCAACCTGTGCAACAACATCAGCCAAATCTGCAATTAATGAACTATTTGCCGAAGATGCCTTAAAAGTCGCCGCTTTTGCTGATACCGTCACTGTAGTTATCTCAACACCCTGCCGGGTTAGTTCCTGAAGACCACCGCTTACCACTTTCGTATTTGTATGCCCATAGACCAGCAATGTCCACCAAAGTCTAGCTGCATCCATATTATTGTTGTCATCATAGATTATCACCTGTGTATCGTTACTGATACCCCGGCTGCCCATAACTGTCTCAATTACATCTGCAGGAGCAAGCATATTACTTACTTGTTTTTTTACTACGATATCACCGCGGCTTATATTAACCGCTCCGGCAGCATGTTCCTTTGCGTAGGAAGTTGCTTTCTGCGCATCAACTAATACTGTCCCTGAGATTCCAATAAGTTTTACTGCATCTTTCCCACTGATTATTACTGTTCCTGTTTCTGCATAATTGTGTCCACATCCTGCACTGATCAGAATCAGTAAAATGATGCACATCATGCTGACAACGGACTTCATCGATTTCATATATCCTCCAATCAACCTACAGATAGCTTTCCAGTTTCGTACGTGAAAAATCATCTGTAAGCACATCAATAATTTCTCCTGAGCGAACAACAGCTATACTGGGAAAAAATGTTATACCCATTCGGCTTGATAACCCTTTTGATTTGTATACATCTACTTTACAAAAACTGATTTTACCGTCTGTTTCAACTTCCAGAGCCTCAATCTCTTTCAATCTGTTCTGGCAGTCAGGACATGAGGCATCATATACATAGCTAAAATGATCACGTGCCAGGATCTGGCTGTTATACTGTGCAGTTTCGGCAATATAACGTTCAGCTGCATAACCTGCAACAGCACCATCACCTACAGCTGTAGCAACCTGTTTCAGGAATTTTTCATTCACATCACCAGCTGAGAAAACACCTTCAATATTAGTCTCCATCTTATCATTCACGAGAATATATCCACGCTCGTTCATAGTTATCTGATCTTTGAAAATTTCGGTATTGGGAAGATATCCAATGAATTCAAAACAGGTATCAACTTTAAAGGGTACTTCTTTGCTGGTTCTCAGATCTTCAAGGACAACAGTATTCAGATGACCCTCTCCCTCAAACCGTTTCACAACAGTATTCCAGACAAATTCCATCTTGGGATTTTCAAGAGCTTCTGATTTTGCAATCTCATTACAATCCATTTTCCCATGATCGTGCATAACAGAAATATAGACCTTGTTTGCAAATTTAGTCAGAAACATTCCTTCTTCCACTGCTGCATCACCACTTCCTATAATAAGTACATCCTTACCGGTGTTTGCAGCTGCATCACAGGTAGCACAAAATGAGATGCCTTTATCAAAAAGGAACTCTTCTTCATTTTCCGCGTTGGTAATCCTTGGACGGCCGCCTGAAGCAATAATAACTACTTTTGCTTTATAAGTAGTTCTAAATGTTTCAACAATTTTGACATCACCTTCAAGCTGTACTGACTTCACGTCAGTTCCCTTGAATTTAACACCAAATTTCTTTGCTTGTTTCTGAAACAAATTCATCAGACCTAAACCTGTTGAGCCTTCAGGAAAGCCAGGATAGTTCTCAATTTCATTTGTATAAGTCGCGAGTCCACCGACAAGTGCTTTCTCTATAATAAGAGTCTTCAGTCTTGCTCTTCCGCTGTAAATTCCTGTAGTAAGTCCGGCAGCTCCACCACCGATAATCACTACATCGTACTCTTCTATCTTCTTCTCTCTGGGCATTATATTTTTAACTCCTTCAAGCTACATGAAAAATTTAACCAGTAATTTACTGCCGACATAAGCACCGACAAACAAAAAGATCCCATACACCCATCCTGAGAGCGACATGGAAGCTATTCCACTAAAAAAAGCACCAATATTACAACCGAATCCAATACGTGCACCGTATCCCATCAACAAACCGCCAAGAACGGCTGCAATAATTTGTTTTTTGCTTTTTATCTTTTTAAACTTAAACTGGGAAGCTAATAAGGTTGCAAACAGCGCACCTATTATTATTCCCAAATTTCTCATAGTACCAGGATCTTTAAAAAATCCATTTGCCAGCGTTGCCTGTGCACCTTCACTTGAAAAATAGTACCATTTATCAACACTGCCGCCAAAAAGCTCCACAACCCAAGCTCCCCAGTTTGCAAGAACACCTGATACACCCCAGGGGCTACCGGTTGAGGCCAAGGTGACAATTTGAAAAACAGAGAGAAGCACTGCACCGGTTATATATGGCCAGGCATCTTTAAACCATGCTTTATAAAATTTATTTTTTTTGATATCCATTCGGACCTCTCCCCTAATCTATTTCATTTTCTCAATGACAACTTCCCATTCGCCGTCATCAATTTCATCCAGTTCAACATTGTGGCCCTGTTTTCGAGCCCACTCAGGTAAATTCTTCATTGCACAACTATGGTCAATCAGAACGACCAGAATATCACCTACATTCAGTTTTTCTATTTTCTTCTCTGCTTTTACCAGAGGTATTGGACAAGCCTCACCCATACAATCCAATTCATATTCAGCCATTTGATGCTCCTTATTTTGATTCTTTTTTTCTATTTTCCCATTTATCAGCAATTACAAAGAGACAGCCTATGAGAAGAAGCTGTACTACTATAGCACCGCCCCACCCGAAAACATCCGGTAAGAATACTGCCTTACCTTCTGATATAACATTTAACTTCCACCATCCAAAATCATGGGCGCCCCAAAGGGAACCGATGATAAAAAAGATTAGTGAAATTGCTTGCATGGTAAAGCCTTCCCCGACTCGCATTAATGTGCCGGAAGCACATCCGCCGGCTATAACCATACCTATTCCAAAGAGAAAAGCACCTGTTACCGTACCTAAGCTTACCGGTACAATATAACCCTGTCCGGGTATTGGCAAACCTCTTTGAAAAGCTCCATATTTTATCGCCCAGAAACCAAGAGTTGTTATGGCAAATGCAACAAGCACTGCCCGGGTTACCGTTGTAGAACCGGTTAAAGACGGATCACGTAGTGATGCCGTAAAACAAAATCTTGACCGCTGAAGAATAAAACCAAAGATAGTTCCTGTAAACCAGAAAAGACCCAGACTAGTAGAGACAAATGAAAGAATAATTCCTATCGCTGCCAATGTTATAAAAACCGCTACTGCATAAGGTAATTGATTTTTTTTAGGTTTTCTTTTTCGGGTACGTGATGACGAACTTCTCTGTATTCCAGATCCGCTGGTTGGTATATCACTCATAGAGTCTCACCCTCCTTGAATTTATAAAGTATGTAACAACATCAAATCAGAACGAAGCAGACAGCATCGCCTTGATTCGATAAAATAATATATAAATATGAGCTATTTATCAATGTATTTAGTGTAAAATAAATAATTTTTTATCTTTTAATGTTCACAGCATTTGTAACCTTATGGCATTTAAATGGCGTTCTCGTCAAATTTCCTTTTTAGCATATGCTATATATAGAATAACACTCTCTTAAGTTGAGTATACATACAGTACAACGTTACAGTAAGTGTTAACTGTATGATATATTGATAAATAAATATTTATTTACTGGAAAAATACTGCCATGGATACAGCCACCATTATGAAATCGGTTCATATTTCTTTATTTAAATCACACCCCGTGTTAATATGAGTTTAAAATAACACTTTATGGGACTACTACTATGATTAAAAATTTTATCATCATTCTTAACCCGACTGCCGGAAAAGGCTATGCAGAAAAATCTATTCCAACTATTAAAACCTTTATGGAATCTCATGCTTTAAACTATCGGCTTATTATTACCGAAAAACCCGGACATGCCATAACATTAGCTGCTGAGAGCCTTTCCGAGCCAAATACAGCCGTTATTGCCGCCGGCGGCGATGGAACCAGTAATGAGGTTATTAATGGACTTATGGCTTATCGTGATGCGACAGGAAAATCAGCAATGAATACAATTCCTACATTCGGGGTTCTCCCCATTGGAAGAGGTAACGATTTTGCTTATGGTGCCGGATTACCGGATACGCTCGAGGAAAATCTGGCGTTACTTACAGAACCTCACATAAGTCCGATTGACATTGGATTGATTAAGGGTGGAGATTATCCTGACGGGCGTTTTTTCGTAAACGGAATTGGTGTTGGTTTTGATACAAAAGTAGGACTTGAGGCAGCAAAGATGAAACATATACATGGTGCCCTCGGATATGTTCTTGGGGCAATTAAAACACTTATCATTTATCCCAAAGCTCCGGTTCTCAAAATTACCTATAATAATAAGACCATAACTGAAGAACCCGCTCTCGTTTCGATTATGAATGGAAAACGCATGGGTGGAGCTTTTTTCATGGCTCCCGAAGGAATAAATCATGACGGCCTGTTGAATATCTGCATGACAAAACAGGAAAGCAGAAGGAAACTCCTGAAAGCAATGATTCATTATACAAAAGGCACGCAGGCAACCCGGGATGATACAATAACCGATACCGCAGAATCCTATCATCTATTAGCTGTTGAGGGGGAGCTGGCAGTACATGCGGATGGAGAAATTATCTGTATAGCCGGGAAAGAACTCTCTATTTCATGTAACAAGCATGCACTACACTTTATTTGTAAAAAAGCTGCTGTATGACTTTATCAGCACGATTCCTAACTGCAGTTGTACGCGGCATTCTGAGAATAATCTGCAAAGTCGATGGAAATGAACTCAATAACATTCCAGAGAACGGCCCCCTATTGATAATAGTTAATCATATTAATTTTCTGGAAGTCCCCATAATCAGCACCAGGCTGCTGCCTCGTGAATTCTACGGACTCACAAAGCAGGAGACCTGGAACAATCCGTTCTTTCGCATACTGGCTGATAATTGGGGAGGTATTCCCATAAACCGGAGCAACCCCGCAATTACTACCATGAGAAGTGCTGAGAAAGTTCTTAAAGAGAACAAAATTCTCTTTATAGCACCGGAGGGAACACGAAGTACTGATGGAAAACTTCGCAAGGGAAATTCAGGTATCGTAAATATTGCACTGAGAACAAATACTACGATTCTTCCTGTTGCACATTATGGTGGTGAGGATTTTTGGCAGAATATTAAAAAATTCCGCAGAACACGTATTACCATTAAAGTGGGAACTCCGATAAAAATTACTAGCGATCAACCACATACAAAACAGTTTAAGCGTGATATTACCGATCAATTAATGTATGAGATTGCCGCTCTGCTGCCAATGAAAAATAGAGGGCTATATTCCAGCCCGCGGGAATTCGGAAAACACTACCTTATCAGACTTTAACTTCTACCCATCTCCCCTCTTTTGCGGATGTAAAAATAGCTTCAAGTACTTTCATGTTTTTCTCTGCATTATCCAGTGAACCTAAAAACGGTTCTTTAAACAAGATTGCCCTAGAGAACGCATCGCCCTGCTTTGTGTAGTGATTTTCAGGGGAAAATGATTCTGCAACCTGCGGATGCTCATGGATATCACCTGAATTAACCCTTATAGTCATTGCACGAAAATCCGGAGTATTAAAGGGAATATTCACCTCAATCATCTTTTGATCACCAAAAAACTGAAAAGTTTGAAAGGGAACCATCTGGGTTGCTACGGTAAAAGTGATAGGACCGGAAGGATACTGAAGGATAACTGATGCTAATCTATCAACACCAAAATCCGGATCATTTTCAACAAATGCAGAAACTTTTATCGGCTCTTCTCCAAGCACAAACCTGGAGAGGACAGTTGGATAACAACCAATATCATATACTCCACCGCCGCCATACTCGGGAATATTTCGAATATTAGCAGAATCAGTATTAAAATAGCTGAAAATGCTCTGCCCGGATATAAACTTACCAAGAGAGCCACTTTGCACCAGCTCCCGCACACGCTGCCAACGTGTTTGATGGAGTACCATAAAGGCTTCACCGATAATCAGGCCGGATGTCTCCTGCAGCTCTTTCAACTCGGCTATTTGAGAAGATTCAAGAAGTAGAGGCTTTTCACACAGGACGTGCTTGCCCGCCTCGATACATTTCTTTATCCATGTATAGTGCAGGTGATTTGGAAGCGGTATATAAATTGCCTGTATATCAGGTGCTGCAAGAAGTTCTTCATATGATCCATAGGCTTTCGGGATTCCCAGAAGGTCTGCCGTATCCTGTGCTTTTTTAAAATTTCTTGAGGCTATTGCCTCAATTTGAGAATGCTTACCGTTCTGCATTGCAGGAATCACCTGCTTAATACCAATTTTTGCAGTACTGAGAACACCCCATTTAATTATTTCATGCTGATTCATATTATCACCTCTTATGTTCATTTTTCGAGAAAGCTTACCACGTTCAACGCTCTCCCACCTATACAGTTTATTACATGCATCAGGATTTTACAAACGTATTGTCATGCATTGTAAATGAAGAATTGAATGCATTCTTAGGTGCAATGCCTCATTCTGAATTACTATTCCAACCCGCAGGTACTATTTTCCAGTTTTCGTCAGAATGAGGAATTATTGTGCCTGAGTATTCGAATAAACGGATAGCATAGAAGCGTAAATCCTGAAGTGTTGAATAGAGAACCCTCTCACACAACTCTGCTCTGGGAATACCTGCTCCCTCCGTCAGATGTCCGCCTCCACCATTCCCGCGATATGAATTAACAGCAACCAGATATACTTTATCCATTTTAAAAGGCTGCGGTTTTCTTGCACTTAGTAGTTCGGTAATTGTTACTCGATCCCCTTCCGGCCTTGATAAATCCACAAAATACTCGATACCTGCCGCACTATCAAAGTTATAGTACGGAACATCATCCATATCCAAGCCGGAATCTACCAGTTGATTGAACCAATGACCATACGAGTACTCAAGATAGGCATCAATTTCAGCTCCGGTCATTTCAATAGCATAGAGCAGGTTCTCGGAGGGAAACAGAGTAAACATATCCCTGACAAAGACATCACCCTCTTTTATTTCAGCATCCGGTGACATGGGTGTAGCAAAGGAGACATCAGCACCGGTCAGATCAAGCTGCAGCTGATGTATGAGATCCATGAATTCACTATCTCCCAATAGCGTATTGGAGGCAGAAATAGTACTTGAAATAGTCCCGATTTTCTTGGAAACATAGGACTGGATTTCATCTTTTACATCCTGATACAACCGCAAAGCTGCTAAATTTGGTTTGTAATTCTCAGTATCTATAATGGAAGGATTAATCATCTCAATAGTAAAAGGTGCATTCTCAGTTTTTCTGACAAAATATACATCAACATTGGAAAATGAAACTCCTTCGCCAACACCTCCTAAAAGGTAGACACTATCTCCTTCCGAGTTCTGCACTACTGTATTCATAGCTTTACTGTTATTCCCTGAAAATATTATATCAAATCCCGGAACCTGTTTTGCTAATTTCAATATATCCTGATCATGATACTGCTGGTACATACCGATGATAATATCAGGATTATCGTTCCGTTTAATATAATCAATCCATGTAGCAGCAGCTATAATGGGATCCTCAAACTTTATTCCTTCCCACACATCAGACGGCAGCCATGCTGGTATTTCAGGAGTTATCAATCCAAGAATTGCTGCCTTTATCCCATTCTTCTCAATTATAGTATAAGGTTCAAAATAGGGTTTTTTACTATCTTCATAAACAGCATTTGCCGCAAGCCAGGGAAATGAAAATTCACTACGAATTTTATCATACACACCATGCCCTGTCTCAATATCATGAAAACCCGGGGATGCTGCATCATATTTCATAATATTCATTACCTCGGCGGCTATATGTGTTGAATTGGTCTTCACAAAATTGTAGTAGTAAACCAGCGGCTGCCCCTGCAGCATATTCCCATTATCAAGGAGAATTATCTCATCTCCTTTGGTCCGTTTATCTTTGAGATAGGTATAAATTTGGGCAAGAGAGCCTTGACTCTCTGTATCCTGTATAAAATCATAGGGGAAAAACTTTCCATGTATATCTGTTGTTACGGTGAATGAGACTACTGTCGTCTCGGGTTCAGGTATGATTTGAGCAACTGTTGTTGTCTCTTCTTCTTCAACGGGAGCAGGCATCTCTTCAGCCAATCCAGCTTCAGCCAATTCAGCTTCAACCTCTTCAGCCAATTCAGTTTCAACCTCTTCAGCCAATGCTTCTGGTTCTTCTTCTGGTGTATCCTGCTCTGGTGTGCTCTGCTCTACTACTTCCTGTTCCGGTTCCTGTTGTAATATCTCCGGTGCGGATGGAGAATCCTCAACAACAGAAATCTCCTCCGAAACAGGTTCTACAATTATAGAGTCGGTGTCCGGGATAGTTGCACAACCAGTAAAAATTATAATTAATATTGCTATACTGATAATTAAAATCGTATTCCATCTCATAAACACAAGCCTCCCGAATATATTATGTAATACACTTATAACAACACTATCGCAAAATAAATACAAAAAAAATGCAGACTGCACAACGTACAATCCACATTTAAAGATGAGTAATGAGTAAATAGTTCAATAACAGGTGTGATGATGGTACCTGCTATAAACGATTCTTAATTATCATACATCGGGTTTAGAAATATTGGTATCAACCAAGAGTATGAGATTCTATATAAGAGTGTTTAAACTGTGTAATAGCATTTATATCAAAATATTGCCATAACTATAAAATATTTATCCTATATACCATTTCCGGCTCTGCCGCCTCACTCTCCAAAGGGATAACAAATCCCTCCTTCTGAAGTGCAGAAAGACACTTATTAATATTTTCCTGTGGAAAATTGAGGAAAGAATAGAGTTCCTTTTTACTCACCAGCCCTTTTTCGGTAAAAACGGTGAGTATCTGTCCTCTAATTTGACGGTTTGAATTCTCAAATGCCGGTTGTTTTGTATAATGAGCACTTCTGCGATTGGGATTTTTCACCATTTTCTTTAACAACACTCCATAATCCATCAGGGCATAATACCAGCTTTTGGGATCCTCCCTTACCTGAACCGCTTCAAGCAGTTTGTAGAGCTCACGATCATGTACTTTTTCCTCATTCTGATAAAAGAAATGGAGTAATACCCGTCGTATATTAGTTTCCAGATAGAGCGCCGGTTGATTATAGGAAAATGCTAAAACTGCTGATGCTGTTGCAGAACCTACCATAGGTAATTTAAGCAGCTCATCATAGATCCTGGGAAGGGTTCCCCCATACTGCCGGACAGCTATCAGGGCAATCTGCTTAAGAGCCATCGCCCTTCTGTTGTATCCCAGCCCTTTCCAGAGAATTAGAATCTCGGAAAAAGGTGCTTCAGACAGTGCATCGAAGTCGGGCCATCGCTCTATGAATGCTGCATATTTCGGGGCAGCCCGCTCAGTCTGCGTTTGCTGCAACATCAGTTCTGAGAGCAGAATATGATAGGGATCTGATGTTTCCCTCCATGAGAAACTTCTGCCGTAAATTTTATAGTAATTGAGAATTATCTCCCTGAACAACTCAATTTCACCTATTTCAGGTAGTTGGCCATCCCGTTCCGCGAAAGTGCTCAGTGAATCTGCAAGAAGGATATTTTTTTCGTTATCCCTGAGCACGCTCACGATCTTTTTTCACCTTCTCAGCTTTTCTACTAATTTTGTTCCATATTCCGGAAAGACCCATAGCTTTTTTCATTGCCTGAACGGTCTCACGAGCTTCCAGCCTCATTTTAAGTGTTCCATTATAAATAATCTCATCTACCAGCCCTGAATTGCCTGAGAACTTCTCACGATTTTCCCTGACAGGATCAAGAAAATTATTCAAAGCAACAGCCAGTTTCTGTTTGACCTCAACATCCCCTACGTTCCCTTCCCTGTAGCGTCTTTTCAGATCATCAACTTCCGCAGTATTTGGATTAAATGCATCGTGATATATAAATACAGGATTACCTTCAACAGTCCCTGGAATATCAGCTCTTACTCTGGCCGGATCGGTATACATACTCATTACTTTTTTCTGAACACTCTTTGTATCATCAGCAATATATATGGCATTGTTCAATGACTTGGACATTTTTGCATTTCCGTCAATCCCGACAAGTGAACCAAAATCACCCACCATAACATCCGGAACAGGAAATACTTCTCCATACAGATAATTAAACTTCCGGGCAATTTCGCGGGTAAGCTCAACATGTGATTCATTATCTTTTCCTACCGGAACCAGGTGCGCTCTCGGCATAAGTATATCTGCAGCCTGGAGAACAGGATAACCAAGAAGGCCGAAAGGCATTTCGTTCAGGTTTGCTGATTTTGCCATATCCTTAAGACTGGGAACTCTCTGCAGTCTCGGCACCGTCACCATCATCTCGAAAATCAGGTTCATCTCAAAAATTTCCGGAATTGCGGACTGCAGATAGATTACAGACTTTTCCGGATCAATTCCGCAGGAGAGATAATCGAGAACCATCTCCCGGACATTACCTGCAATCTCGTCGATATATTTCTTTTCGGGTTTTGTCGTAAGTGTATGAAGGTCAGCAATAATGAAAAAACATTCATATTTATCCTGCAGACGAACCCTGTTCTGCAATGATCCTACATAGTGTCCGAGATGAAGTTTTCCTGTCGGTCGATCACCGGTTAGTATCCGTTTCCTATCCATAATTTTTACAACGCTCCACAAATTAATTTATATCATGCAGAGTTTTACAGATTTATCTATTTTTTGCAATGAAAAAAATATAGAGATTCGCAGATTAATTTGCTTTACTACTATTCTTTCTGTGATTAGCCTTTCGTGATTCTCTGCGAAAAGATCTTTCAAGTGCGAATTTCTCTTTTTTTCGCTTCTCTTCAGCCTGAATTTTTTTTCTATAGACTTTCCCGCTGCTTATAAGAATTGCAAACGGCTTCAGTGATTTAATATTCGCACAGACAATCTGGATAATGGAAGTTAACGGTACGGCAAGGAACATTCCAACTATCCCCCAGATATATCCCCAGAAAACCAGTGAAACCAGAATGAAAAACGGGCTCAGATTAAGTTGGCTTCCCTGCATCCTTGGATCAAGAATATTTCCCAAAACAACCTGGATCGACAGCATCAGTACCGCAACATAAATAATATTCACGTAATTTGGAAAAAACTGAAGTATAGCTACCAATACAGCAAGTACGGTAATAATAACTGATCCGATTGAGGGAATGAAATTCAGAATAAATGCCAACACACCCCAGACAAAAGGAAAATCCAATCTTGTCGCTATTGCTGCCAGATAAAACAGTACACCGGTAACCAGACTGATCAGTGATTTAACTACCAGATAACGTGACGTCTGCCGGTTTATCCGCTCAAACATTACGGCAATCTTCAATCCGTCTCTATTGGGAAGTGCTGTACGAAGCTTTGGAATAAGGGAGGATCTCTCAAGAAGTAGAAACATGACAAATATAAATACCAAAACTAAAGTAGATCCAATAGAGAGAGCCGATCCCGAAATTGCAGAAAGACTGCTGATTAATAAGCCCTGCCAGTCAA
Source organism: uncultured Spirochaetales bacterium (assembly GCA_964567895.1). GTDB lineage: Bacteria > Spirochaetota > Spirochaetia > JABMQR01 > JABMQR01 > JABMQR01. Next base: position 14,676 of record CAZMOX010000044.1, read on the forward strand.
AAGCAATCATTTCGAAGAGTCTGATATCAGTATCCAGACCTAATAAACTTATAATTTTACCCTCAATCCCACCAAAAATAAGGGTTACCCTACTGGTGTATTTTGGAAGACCATCAATAATTGTATTTAGTGAAAGGGTAATAAAAATGATCATTAATACAAATATGACAACAAGAATGAGCATCGCGATAAAAACAGCCAGCCAGCGGGGAACACGGATTTTTTCCAGATTGTTTACCAGAGGATTTACTAAAAGGAAAAAAAACAGAGATATGGCAAGAGGAAGTGTTACAGGACTTGCAACCTTAAGAACAAAACCCACAGCTATTATCAAGATTACTGAGTATATGGATTTTAAGGTTTTACTATCTTCTGACATATATTAACTATAGTCTACCTTGTAGATCAAAGCAATATGTTATTTATTAAATGCGTCATTAACGGTAAATAACTTAGGTTTTTACCTATAAATCATAACATTTGAGCATGTCAGATTGATGGCAAGTACACAAATATCGGCAGCAGAGTGAGATGTTCGATTAAAAAAACATGCTGACACTGGCAGGATTGTGATAAGTGTGTTAATACTGAAGAAAATTGAATTTAAGTCTGCTGGTATATTATTTCCCTGTCCTTGTTGCAAATCGCTAATTCCTTTACTATTACATAGTGGTACGGCGATCGGAGGGACTGATATGGAAGTTTTGGGAGTGATAGGAATGTCCATTGGAACAATGGGTTTTATTTGGCAAAGATAATTTTCATTCAGGATAGCATTAAAGTGACAGAAGTCAGTGTGGAACAAAAAATTAAAGAAAAATTTTCCTCTATTCAGATTGTTCTGGTGGAAACGCAGGATGGAGCCAACGTTGGATCAGTCTGCAGAGCCATGAAAACAATGGGTCTGCAAAATCTGGTTATCACAGGCATTAAAACATACAAAGAAGAGAGAGTAAAAACCCTCGCCATTCATGCATATGACATTTATGAAAATAGTCAAAGGCATAGAACGCTGCAGGAGGCAGTAAAGGATAGTGCTCTAACCATTGGTGCAACACGGCGCAGAGGAAAATTCAGAAAATACTTTTCCATGAATCCTGATCAGCTTGCCGAAAAAATCGAATCATTCGGCAAAGGTCAAATCTCAATTGTATTCGGTAGAGAGGCTGATGGACTATCTGACGATGAGCTAAATCTTTGTGATGCGGCAGTTAAAATCCCCACTTCCCCCAATTTTCCCAGTTTAAACCTCTCCCAGGCAGTTCAGATAATTACCTACTCCCTCTACAAAAAAGTAAAGAACATGGCTGGATATGAACCGGTGACACGCGAAAAACTTGAACAGGTAGTTACCACTATTACGGATTCATTTGATGAGATTCAATTCTTTAAGCAGGATGAAAAAGAAGAGGTTGGAAGATTCTTCCGTGATATCCTGGCACGATCCGGTCTAAGTGAGAGCGAATCGAAACGGCTTGAAAAAATGTTCAGAAAAATGGCAGCAGTGAGTAAACATAAAAAAAATTAAAGGAGAAATCAGTGAAAAACAGTGCCAGCACCCTAATCGAAACAAATCTGCATAAACTTCTGGAAAGTTACGAGCAAAATAAAGGAACCAATTTCATTGATGAGAGAAGGCTTCCGGAAGTCGTCGTTATCAATCGGGTTATGGAAAATCTACTGGAAATATTATTCCCGGGATGCTCCGGAAAACGTGAAATAACAAGTGATAATCTTCAGTATGTTATTGGTGATTTACTCAGTCAGGTCCGATGTGATTTGATGGAGCAAATTCTGCTCGCCTATAAGCACGAATGCAATCTTCCCAATTGCCTTGGAGAACCTTGTCTTGGAAAATCTGAACAGGCCATCAATATGCTTATTGGATCGCTCTCTGAAATCCGAAACCTGCTTAAGAAAGATGTTGAAGCTGCTTTTGCCGGTGATCCTGCAGCAACGTCAGAAGAAGAAATTGTGATTAGTTACCCCGGCTTAAAAGCTATTTCCATCCACAGAATGGCTCATATCCTCTATAGGGAAAAGGTTCCTCTCGTCCCCAGATTAATGAGTGAAATCTCCCATTCCCATACAGGAATAGATATACATCCGGGTGCACAGATTGGAGAAGGGGTTTTTATAGATCACGGAACAGGTGTTGTAATCGGAGAAACCACCATTATCGGTAAGAATGTAAAAATATACCAGGGAGTTACCCTTGGAGCCCTCAGCTTCCCCAAAAATGCATGCGGCGAACTTATTCGAAACCAGAAGAGGCATCCCACTATTGAGGACAATGTAACAATCTATGCTCACGCTACTATCCTGGGTAATGTAACAATAGGAACCAATTGTTTGGTCGGCAGTAATGTATGGCTTAAAGAGGATGTTCCTGAGAATACTATGGTACTGGCTGAATCCCCGGAAATGACCTTTAGATCAGTCCGAAAGACTCCAGCCGTTTAAACCTGCATCAACCGGAGATTGAGACATCAGGAATTATCAGTGACGGACTCGAAAATGCCGACATGCGATCGGTTCTTCTATCATCAGCCTTCGCCGAAATCCGGTTTATAAACTCAAAAAAATTCCCTGCAATGGTAAAATTACGTACAGGCTCTCCCTGTTTTCCACCAGAAATGCGATATCCCTTAGCAGATAGAGAAAAGTCTCCTGTTATGGGATCCAGACCTGCATGCAGCCCCTCAACAACAGTAATGAGTATCCCTGCACCCAGCTGTTTCATAAGTGCATCCTGGCCATTCACCCCGTTTGTAATGAATGCGTCATGTAATCCGGTTGCTACACCTCCGCCAAATCCGCCACGCTGACTATGACCGGTTGATGTAACCCCTGACCTGGCAGCAGAATAAACAGAGTGGACAACACTTCTCAGGATCCCCTCTTCTGCAAGCACAATTGCTCTGGTGGGAACTCCTTCATCATCAAAAGTCTTTGATCTCAGAGAACCGGATAATGGATCATCTTTTAAAGTAAATAGTTTGCAACCTACTTTTTCCCCGGGCTCACCTTTAAAACGTGAGCGGTTTTTCTGAATATTCTCTCCAAAAAAATGCGATGCACCCCCGGAAATAAATACTCCCAGTAATTCTGAGGATACTTCTTCATCAAGAATAATATTATAGGTTCCTGTTTCCAGCTCACCGGCACCAAGCATGGAGAGTGCTTTATCGGCAGCCTCTTTCACCAGAAAATTCACATCAATTCCGGAGAAATTCCGATGAATTCTCATAGCAGATCCAACCTGAGTATCCTTCCCGTCAGAGGCCATAACATACAGCATCCCGCCGCAGAATGATGATTTTCGAAATGTGACAGTATTTTCTGTACTGACTATCCCCGTCTCTCCGCTAATCTCCTGGTAGTAGGCATAGGGAACATTAATAATCCGGGAATCATAATCTTTGGCAAACTGTTCAAGAGTGAGTGCAACTTCCTTTTTCTTATCAACCGGCACACTATCAATATCCTTACTCATATACTCATCAGAGTCAGGAAGCTCTTCTCCTCTATAGAGTACATTGCCCTCATCAAAGGCTGAATATTCGGAATTCTCCCTAGCTTTTTGAAAAATCGCTGAAATCGACTGATCGGTTACAGATTCGGTGAAAGCAGATCCTATTTTTCCTTCCAGAGCAACCCTGGCACCAACACCAGAAGTTTCAGCTGAAGTAAAGTTGTTTATTGAGCCGTTAAATGCAGATATCTCAATCTCTTTTCCCATTGAGTAATATAATTCAGATGATACCGGCTGTTTATCAACAATTTTCTGTAGTAAATCCTTAATCATGTTCATGCTCTGCCTCCTACCACTAACCCCGAAACCTTAATAGCCGGCTGTCCTACATTTGCCGGAATTGAACCGGAGAGTGACCCGCACATTCCTGTACCAAACTCCATATTATTACCTACCATCTCAATATTCATAAGAATTTCCGACCCCTTTCCTATCAGAGA
>CAZMOX010000045.1:0-18052 GCA_964567895.1 uncultured Spirochaetales bacterium
AATAATTTTCCATTCAAACTGCGATGGTTAATCCCGCAGGGATTTACCTCACGTTCAGAATCGCATGTTTTCAATAGTGATCGAAGATCATTATTGAAGTTAACTCTTATGAAAAAAGAAAATATCTTACAAAAACATTACCATATACAGTGGATAGTAGGTGATAGTGTTTTCCAAATGTGTATTGTCATTGCAGAGAACTATCGCTGAACTAATATTTCTATTTGTATCACTCAGCACTTTGGACAGTGATGCATGGCGTTTATAATCAGCTCCCGATTTAACCTCAACCGGCATTACCGTGTTTTCAATATTAATCATAAAATCAATTTCTAATCGCCCCTTAACATCAAAGTAGTATAATGAATGACCATTTTTTAGCATCAGATCTGCAACAGCATTTTCAGTGATCGAACCCTCATTGATACTAATATCACCGTTTAATATCGCATCTTGTACATTGCCTAAGGACATACAGGAAAGCAATCCCGTATCCCTCATAAAAAATTTATAAATATTTCTTCGTTCACTTAACTCGAATGGTAAATGCAAATCGCTAATATTGAAACAGTAGCTCGCAATTCCAGCATCGTATAACCACATAATAGCATCTTCATACTTCCGGTTCTTAGCACCTTTCTCAATCTCTGCCAATACAAATTTCTTATTTTTTGCAGCAAGATGCATTGGAATGGAGTCAAATACTGCTTTTGCCAAACCTTTCTTATTTCCAGCATATTTTGAAATATCATCCCTATAGCTTTGAATGATCATTTTCTGCTGTAGCATTACCTCACTAATATCATGAGTTTCAATATAGGTTGAAACAACAGCTGGCATTCCTCCAATAATTAGATATCTCCTGAATAAATCCATTATCCTGTTGTGAATAAATGGATCAACCAGCGTTTTCTCCTGATAATGTATTTTTAATCCATCTATTATTTTAGGGGTTATTTCATTTGCCCAAAGAAATTCTTCAAAATCAAGCGAATGCATCTCAATCTTAGACTCAAATCCCACAGGATACGAAGAGACTTCACGATAATTAATTCCCAATAGAGAACCTGATGCAATTACATCATAACTGCCATCCTCAACCAGGAATTTAATAGCAGTCCTGGCCTGCGGGCATGATTGGATTTCATCAAAAAACAGAAGAGTATTATTAGGTATTAGTTTACCCAATCCGGCAACACTCAGCTTTTCATAAAGCGTCACGGCATCCAAATCACCTTCAAATATACGTTTTAAACTGGGCCGCTCTTCAAAATTTATTTCAAAAAAACTTTTGTAATGATTAACTGCAAATGTTCGGATTGATGTCGTTTTCCCAACCTGCCTTGCCCCCATGACTAAGAGAGCAGGTTTATTTTTTCTATTGTACCAATCCAGTAATGTAAAATCGATTTTTCTCTGAAGCATAACCAATTCCTCTTATGAATATGATGAACTACCTATAGCATAACCAGCAGTGCACCTTTTTGCAAGCTTTTCACCAACATGTTTGCACCTTTTTGCAGCTCTTATCATCTACTAGTGCACCTTTTTGTAGTCGCCTCAATTAATATTTGGTTCTAATCATTTATTCTTGCTGCTAAATTGATCATTAATTGAAAAGATTCTTCCAAGTTGAACAAGACATAATCCTGTTCTCTCAAAACCGGGCGCAGTTCTGTTTCAACTTGTTGGCTGAGTACATGAAAACGTTCTAAAGAAATATCAATTTCCCCATTACCAGGTACTAACAGTTTTTGCTTAACAAATGAAATAAATTCTGTTCGAAATCATTATGGAATGCTGCATGTTGTTTTTCATAGTTGTCCATTAACTATAACCCTCCACTTTCGATTTATTTTTCCTTTCCGTGATTGATTTGGAACCCATGGAATAAAACTTATTTTACCATTCCCAACAGTGAAAGCTCCGAAAAACTAAATTTTAAAACCTTAAAAACTAAGCACAGTGTTTATGGAGAAATGAAAGGTCTAAAGTATCGTTTTAAAAAATACAGTTTTATCAAGGGTTAAGTGATTTGTTTTTTCATTATAAATCAGAATTAAGATTCAGGTGTATTTGTGTGGAAATAACTTATATTTGTGCTATGCGTTTGTCCTAGCCTGTTTGTAATATACCGAAATATTATTATTATTTTAGTAAATCCCTAATAAACTTTTTTGAACCTAATATGTCTTCATGTAGGGCTTTAACCAATAATTTCTTATCATTTTCGGTAAACGCCTTTAGTATTGCTTTATGATGAGACAGATCAGTTTGACAGTCATAATTTGTTGTTATATGCAAAGAATAATAAGGGGCTATTTTCCCCCAGAGCTCTTTAATGAAATGAAGAGATAGGGGTGAGTTTGATAAAGAGTACAAGTAAAAATGGAATTTACTATTTGCAATTAAATATTCTTTTGGGTTATTAACATTTTCAATCATTAGGTCTAGATGTTTCTTAGCTATTTCTATTGTTTTAGGTGAACGGTTTTCATATGCTTCTTTGATAATTTTTGATTCAAGCAATAATCTTATACTGAAAATTTCATCAACTTCAGTAATTTTCAGCTCGCTTATATATATTTTTTTATTTGCTTCAATCACGATAGAACCTTCAGATTCAAGCTTCCATAATGCATCCCTAATTGGACTAATACTTACCCCAAGCTCAGCTGAAAGATTTCTTAAATTCATTCTCTCTCCGGGTAAAAGTTGAGCTTCTAAAATACGATTACTGATATTATCGTATACTTTTTTTCGTAGGGTGCTGTTATCAATTACACTCATTATTTTAATATAGTTTTTTTTAATAAACTTGTAAAGTCTTAAATAGAATATGTTGTATGTTACAACATACAACATATTTCTTGACGGCTCCAACAACCTGTGTTAAAGTTAAGAAACTTAAGGAGTAGTTAATATGAGTTGGGCAATAGGTTCTTTTATTATTGAGTGTAACAGTTTTGCAACAACAATAGCGGATAAAGACTACTTTCAACGAAATGGACATATTTTATTTGCTGAGAAATTAATTGCTTATCATAATAAAATTGAATCAGAGCTTTGTGCATTTATTGATTATTTCGAAAAAATTGGGATGTCTTACATTCCAATACTTGCAGCTACGGCTACACCTTTTGGAAAAGTATCCAAAGATATGTATCATTTAATAAAATCAACATGGCAAACAAAAATAACAAATGATGAAGCATTAGAAGGTGTATATATTGCTTTGCATGGATCTTCGTTAGTTGATGGTATTGATGATCCGGAAGGAGATCTTGTTCAATGTATACGTGGAATAATAGGAGAGAAACCTTTAATAATTTCATTAGACTTTCATGCAAATGTTACAGAAAAGATAATGAAAAATGTAACTGCAGTAATAGGGTATAATGATTTTCCCCATACCCATATTTATAATACCGGCTGGAAAGCAGCTGTTCTTGCTAAGAAAATTAGTCAGGGAGTAAATGACATAAATAAATTATTCATCAAAATACCCATGATTGCTCCATTAGAAAATATGACTACTGCTGAAGAAAGTGAACCGTTGAGTCAAATTATTAAAAGACTGGAAGAACTTGAGAAAAATGATGAGGTCTTTGCGTTATCGTTTTTTGGTGTCCATGGTTGGCTGGATATTGAAGAAATGGGAGTATCAATTGTTGGTATTGTTAAAACCAGTGTAATTGAAGAAATCTCTAAAGAAATGCTAAGTATTGCTAAGGAATTTTGGTCTAATAAAGATCAATATTACAAGCTTGAGTCATATACTCTTAATATTGCTTTAAAAAAAGCTGAAGAATATTTAGAGTTTCCAATTATTTTTAATGAGCCCTCTGATAATGTTGGCGGTGGAGCAGGGGGTGACCATACCCATTTTCTACGAGCCTTAATCTCAAATAATGTAAAAAAAACATCTTTGTTAACAATTGTTGATCCTATAGCAGTCAATAAAGCAATTAATACCGGTGTTGGAAATGAGGTAGAAGTTTATCTTGGAGGTAAATTAGACCCTGAAAATGATAGCCCTCTAAAAGTAAAAGGTAGAGTTAGAAATATTTTTGAAGGTGAGTACACTTATACTGGAAATGTTAGCCATGGCGAAAAGCGTTCAATGGGTCGAACCGTGGTATTGGTTGTAAACACTAATATTTTTATTGAAGTTACAGAGCTTCCGGTTTATACAATTGATCCAGAGCACTATTGGTGTGTTGGCTTATTTCCGGAAAAAACAAAATATGTCCTTATAAAATCTCAAGGTTCATATAAGGCTTCATACAATAAGATTAGTCATAATGTGATTTTTTTAGATACTCCAGGTCAATGTAGTAGTGATATTGAGAATCTCCCCTATAAAAATACAGCAATTAAAAAAATATACCCATTTAATAAAAGGCTTAAATTTACACCTACTCTTAAAAAATACTAATGCTAATTACCAATAGTATAGGGTCAGTATACAACGGAAATATATCTATATTAAATATTTAATTATAAAACCATTCTGTAAAATACAGAAAAATATATGGTTAGGGAGGATTCTATGAAAAAAATTACATTATTTTGTTGTTTTGTTGTTTTGTTTGCGTTGTCGATGGGGTTTCTGTTCGCTGCAGGCGAAATGGATTCAACTGGTCCTACTCCTGAAAACCCCATTGTGCTAAAAGGGGGGCATACAGGGACTCCAGAGAATATGATGCATAAAACACTAGAGTATTGGGCCGAATTAGTAGAAGAAAGGACTGATGGTGCAGTACTGATTGAAGTATATCCCAGTGAACAATTAGGAAATGAGCGAACACTCATTGAAAATACAAACTTAGGAACAATTGAGTGGTGTTTATCCGGTAGTGGCGGTGTTGCAAGTTTTGCACCCGAATTTGGGATGTTTGAAAATGCTTTTACCTTTAGTTCCTTGAAACATTTTGAAAACGTTTGTTTTAATCGTGAATTTATGGATGAGTTATCTGGTAATTTGGAGTCAAAATCATCTTTAACGCTTCTTGGATTCCAATGGCTTGGAAATCGAAGCGTAATTGCTAATAGAGCAGTAACGTCGCCTTCAGATGCAGAAGGTATGAAGTTACGAGTTCCTGATGTTCCATCTTATAAAGTTGTTGCATATGCTGTTGGAGCAATTGCAAATCCTCTACCATTTGGAGAAGTGTATATGGCATTGAAACAAGGGGTAGTAGATGGTGCTGAAGGCACTCCTGAGAATATGATTAATATGAAATTTGTTGAAGTTGCCGATTACTACACACTTACTAATCATATGATACAAGCTAGTGCTGTCTATATGAATAAGAATACATTTTATAATCAATTATCAAAGACACAACAAAGTATAGTTAGGGATTCAGCGTATGAAGCTTGGTATTGGTTTTTTAATCAAAATGAAAAAATTCAAAGTGATTTTCTCCAACAAATTAGAGATATTGGGGTGAATGTAATTGAACCAACTAATGCACAAATGAAAGTATTTATGGATAGAGCTGAAGAAAAACTAAAAAATGATTATATACCTACATGGGGTGATACATGGGACAAATTTCGAGCACTTGCTGAATAAATACATTTTGGTTCTTGAATGTAAATTATGAGTAATCTATTTGCATTCAAGAGCCTCTGTTATAAGAATTAAATCTTTTATTAAGGAACTCAGCTATGAAAAAAATAATTATAATGGCTAGTACTATAGCGTTGATTTGCATAGTAGGTGTTATTTTAATTAATATTGTTGCACGAAGTATTTTTAATAGTCCAATCTCATGGAGTTTTGAATTAACTTCAATACTAATAATTTGGTCAGTATATTTAGTTTTTGGTGTAAATTATCAAGATAAAAAACATTTCAGAATAGATATATTGAAAGAAAAACTTAACGATAAAGTACGAAAAATTCTTGATATTTTCAGTGATTTAATTATTCTCACTACACTTCTCATAATTATTTATTTTTCAATTAGTGCCATTAAAATTAATATTGCTATAAGTACTATGGCATTAAATTTCCCTGTAGCATTTGCATACTACTTACCAGTTCTCATAGGTTCAGTATCAATGATTTTATACCTATTTAGCAAATATATTAAACTATTTAAAGCGAGATAAATTATATGAGTATAAGTTTGATTTTATTACTTATTATTTTGATTCTATTACTTATTCTTAATGTTCCTGTTTGGGCTGCTTTGGTATTCTCTGCAATTCCTTATTTCATAATTGAAAATATACCATTAACTGCAATTCCATCAATGATGAGTACTGGACAAATGACATCGTTTCTATTACTTGCATTCCCATTGTTTACTCTTGCTGGGAAGATAATGAATGAAAGTGGAGTCACTGAAAGGATTTTTGATTTTGCCAATACTAATGTAGGTTGGATTCGGGGTGGATTAGGTCATGTAAACGTATTAGCCAGTATGTTATTTGCAGGGATGTCAGGTAGTGCCATTGCAGATATTAGTGGTCTGGGGAATATAGAAATCCAGGGAATGACAAAAAAAGGATATGATCTTGAGTTTTCATGCGGGGTTACACTTGCATCAGCAACGATAGGACCAATCATTCCTCCAAGTGCTGCAATAATTCTATATGCAGTAATTGCCGGGGAGTCTGTTGCAAAACTATTTATTGGTGGAATAATCCCCGGATTGTTAATGGGGATTTCTTTGATGGTTATGATATATTTCATTACAAAAAATAAAAAATACCCTTTGGCAAAAAAACCTACAATTCTTGAGTCATTAAAAAGTTGGAAAAAAGTAATACTACCCCTATTGAATCCTGTAATTATTGTTCTTGGGATGACGGGAGGATTCTTTACACCTACAGAGGCTGCCGCAGTAGCAGTTCTTTATTCGGTAATACTAGGAGTATTTGTATATCATAAATTGACATTGAAAAAATTATTTAGTCAAATTAAAGAAACAGCTGTATTTTGTAGTTCCGTTTATGTGTTAATTGCAGGAGCTCTAATTATTTCATTCATATTAACAAGAGAAAATATTGCAAACACATTAGTTGATACAATAATGTCAATCAATCTTCCCCCTGCTATAATAATTTTTGCATTATCACTTATAACTATTCTTTTAGGATGTTTTGTTGAAGTTACTGCATTAATACTACTTATTCTACCGGTAATGATTCCGATAATTCATGCTCTTGAAGTGTCAACGGTTTTCTTTGGGGTTGTGTTTATTATGTCAGCAATTTTGGGAATCTTAACACCACCTTTTGGACTTGGACTTTATGTAGTTTCTGATATGACAGGCCTTTCTTTTAAAAAAACAATAAAAGCAGTAGCACCTTTTTTATTACCGCTTTTTTTAGTCATTGTTTTGTTAATTGTTTTTCCACAGATCGTTACGTTCTTACCAAATCTTTTATAAGAGGAATTTATTGGAGATGTTTGAAATGAATAATAATAAAAATAGGCTTGCTCTGGAAGGTGGTAGTCCCACAATTGATAATAAGCTTCCTTCTATTAAAGATAAATCAGGAAGGCAGATAGATACTAAGGAATTAGAAGAAGTAAAGAGTGTTTTAGAATCAGGAACTCTAAGTTATTTATATGGTAATAAAGTAAAAAAATTTGAAAAATTGTTTGCTGCTAAATTTGGAATTAAATATGCTTTTGCAGTAAGTAGCGGTACAGCAGCATTACATACAGCAATGGTTTATTTAAATCCAGAACCAGGAGATGAAATAATCATGTCTCCTATTTCAGACATGGGGTCTGTGATTCCTATATTATATCAATTAGCAGTTCCTGTTTTTGTAGATATTGATCCAAAAACCCAAAATATTGATCCTGAACTAATAGAATCAAAAATAACAAAGAGAACAAAAGGGATTATAGTAACTCATATATATGGTAATGCAGCAGATATGAATCCAATTATGAAAATTGCAAAAAAATATAATATTTTTGTTATAGAAGATTGCGCACAGGCTCATTTAACTATGTATCATGGAAGGTATGTAGGGACTATTGGAGATATGGGTTGTTTTAGTCTACAACAAAGTAAACATATTACAACAGGTGATGGTGGAATGGTTATAAGCCATCAGAATAAACAATTTCAACGCGATATAAGGTTATGTACAGATAAGGGTTGGCCAAGAGAAAAAAAAGTTAGAGATCATTACTTCCTGGCTCCAGCATATCACATGACAGAGCTTCAGGGTGCAGTAGGAATAGCACAAATAGAAAAGTATGATAATTGTATTAATAACAGAAGGAAAACAGCAAAAATGCTGGATGAACTGATAGATAAAAATGAATCTGTTCAATTAATTTGTGAATTACCGGATACAATTGGAACATATTTTCTCTATTGTTTTAGGCTTAACCCAGCATATTTTAAAGTTAATATTCAAAAAATTGTTGAAGCCTTAAATAAAGAGGGATTGCCGTGTGAGCAAGGGTATCCAGGGAATATCCCATTATATTTATATCCAGTTATCAAGGATAAAAAAACCTTTGGTACATCTGGGTGGCCTTTCGACATGCCTCATAATGAGAATAATTACTCGTATAGCGAAGGGCTATGCCCAGAAGCAGAAAAAGCTTGTGAAGAGACTATAGTGCTCCCTTGGACAGAAGGATATGAAGATAAGCATGTGTATTTAATTGCTGATGCTATAAATAAAGTAATCAGAGCATATGAAAAATGAATTTGCTTAAATAAAAAAGGTATCTCATGAATAGAGAATTAATAATGATTGAAAAACTATTGTTAAAAAACGGTAGGGTCGGGGCTTTTCAACTTGGATTTGTTGTAAAAGATATTATAAATTCAGCAAAAATATTTTCACAACTATTTGGAATTCATTCTTGGGATATTAGAGAATATAATTCTGATACTGTTGATCGTATGGTATATAAACAAAAAGATGTAGATCATTCATTTTTAACAGCGAATGGAGAAGTTAAAGGTTTATTGATTGAATTAATTCAACCTTTATCCGGCCCCAACACATTTACTGATTTTATTGATAAGTATGGGGTAGGTATACATCATCTTGGAGTAGATTGTTCAAGTACTAAAGAAGCTTTGCGATTAGCAAGTAAGCGTGGACTTAGTGTTTTGCAAGAAGGATATGGTCTTGGTCCTAATCATGATGGGCACTATGCCTATATTGATACGAGAAAAGAACTTGGAATTATTTTAGAATATCGGGAGATTCCTTCAGCAAGATGGCCAAGCAAAAATACTTTCGTGTATTCTGATGAAACTCAAAATTGATGAGAATATATAATTTAAAAAGCATATCTCCTCCCAGATTTGCATGGTTCAATAACCTTATATTTTTTGGAGATTCAGCAACATATTATAATGATAGGATCTTTAAAATTGGTAATTCAATTGATGGTAAAAGTTTTATAATAGTTATATTAAACTGTAACGTTTAAAACCTAGCATGATGGATATCATGGATTTGCGGATGAAATGCTGTTCAACCTGAAAGATGATCCCCATGAACAAAACAATCTTATTGACGAATTACCGGATATTGCAGAGACAGGCAAGCAGTTATATGCAGAATGGCATCTAAAAATGATGGAAACTATGCCTGAAGGATATAGCGAAGATCCTATGGAAATAGTTTCTGTAATTGAGCAAATTAGATGAATAAGCAAGTAACGAAGCACTTGCCCTCCCTTAAACAATCTGACATACCCTACCGGGAGTGCCGATTCTTCAGAACCTCCATCACTTCATCAAGGGCGTACCCCTTCTGTGCCAGCAGAACAAGGAAATGGTAGAGAAGATCAGCAGCTTCACCGAGGAATAACTGCTTATTATTATCCATAGCCTCAATAATAAGTTCCACTGCTTCTTCACCCACTTTCTGAGCAATCTTATTTATTCCCTTAGTAAAAAGGTGGTTGGTATAGGAGCCCTCTGCGGGAAAATCTCTTCGCCCCACAATTACTCCTTCCAAATAGGAGAGAAATTCAGATGAGGTAAACTCCGATGGATCATTATCTTCGTGAAAGCAGGTATCATCACCGGTATGACAGACAGGACCTGCGGGAACTGCCTTTATCAGTAAGGTATCTTTATCGCAATCCGGGATGATGGAATTTACCGTGAGAAAATTTCCTGAAGTCTCCCCTTTGGTCCAAAGGCACTGGCGGCTTCTGGAATAAAAGGTCACTTTCCCCGTATCTCGGGTAATCGTGTAAGACTCCTGATTCATATATCCAAGCATAAGCACTTTTCCGGTTACTGAATCCTGTATAATTGCAGGGACGAGGCCGTCGCTGCTCTTTTTAAAATCAATATCCATCAGGATCCTCCGGTTGTAGATGACTATATTATTGAATTATACTAATTTTTTGAGAAAACTCAATGAGTGAATTTTTTTATTTCTCGATTCTTACCGGGATATTTTTCTCCCGAAGATAGGCTTTTAAATCAGGAATATCAATCTCACGAAAATGAAAAATACTGGCAGCAAGTGCTGCATCAGCCTTCCCCTCGGTAAAGACATCAACAAAGTGATCCATATTTCCTGCACCGCCGGAAGCAATCACCGGAACCATAACCATCTCAGAGATTTCCCGGGTAAATTCCAGAGAAAACCCATTCTTCGTCCCATCATGATCCATAGAGGTCAGGAGGATTTCGCCTGCTCCCCTATCTTCTATCTGTTTTATCCACTCCTTTGCAATAATTCCCGTCGGCGTTCTACCGCCATGGATATAGACTTCCCAGAACTCGCCGTTATGCCGGACATCTATTGAATAGACCACACACTGGCTGCCGAATTCTGCTGCAAGATCATTAATAAGGCCGGGATTTTTCACAACCTCGGAGTTAACAGATATCTTATCAGCTCCGGAATGCAGCAGCACCCCGACATCAGCAACACTCTTAATACCGCCGCCTACGGTAAAGGGAATATTAATATGAGCCGAGATACGTTTCACCAGTTCGGAGAGGGTTTCCCTCCGCTCAACAGTTGCAGTGATGTCAAGAAATGTGAGCTCATCCGCACCCTGTTCAGCATACATGGCACCCAGCTCTACCGCATCACCGGCATCCCGAAGATTTACAAAATTGACCCCTTTAACCGTTCTGCCGTCATGTACATCAAGACAGGGAATTATTCTCTTTGTCAGCATAATTATTCCTTCCCGGCGAAATTACCGCCCTGTTTTCTATCCAAATCCCTAGCGATTCCAGAGAGATAGTTCCTTCATATATTGCTTTACCAATAATTGCACCATGCAGCCCCGCTTCAGCAAGAGCATCAAGTTCATCAATATAGGTGACCCCGCCGCTGGCAATCAGCTCCAGCGTATCAAGCCCGGCATCTACAGAAGCTTTGCGCATCTCTTTATACAGGTCGATGGAAGCTCCGCTCATCATACCGTCTTTGCTTATATCGGTGCAGATAACTTTTCGAACACCCTTATTCAGATAATCCAGCACAAAGGGAATTAGCTCACTTTCGGATCTCTCCATCCATCCGCTGACAGCAATATATCCATCTTTGGCATCCGCACCCAGAATCATTCGTTCAGAGCCCCACTCTTCGAGCCACCCCAAAAAAGTCTCCGGTTCTTTTACGGCAATACTACCGCCGGTAACCATGGAGGCACCACTCTCAAAAGCAGCACGAATATCACTATCACGCTTTATCCCGCCGCCGAAATCAATTACCAGATCTGTACCGGAAGCAATTGATTCAAGCACTTTCCGATTTACTATGCCGCCGGACTTCGCCCCGTCCAAATCGACAAGATGAAGACGGCGAATCCCATAATCCTCAAACTCACGTGCTACAGCCAAAGGATCTTCGTTATAGATCTTTTTTTTACCATAGTCACCTTTGGCAAGCCGGACACATTTTCCATCAATAATATCAATAGCCGGAATTATTACCATCCTACAATTTCTCCCTTAGCACAGGTTTCATTCCCAGAAAATTTCTCAGGATCTTCTCACCAGCTTTACTACTCTTCTCCGGGTGAAACTGCAGACCGTAATAGTTGCCATTCTGCAGAGCGGCACTGAATTCATGGATATAATCGCAGGAAGCAATGGTCTCAGCACCTTTTGCCGCATAAAAGCTATGGACAAAATAGAAATAATCATCACTCGTTACCCCTGATAAAAGCGGACTTTTAATTCCGGATAAGTTGTTCCAGCCCATGTGGGGAACTTTTAGCTCCGGGGAAAACAGCAAAACCTTCTCACTAAAAATCCCCAGACATTCAGTATCATTCTCCTGACTCCATTCGCACATCAGCTGCATGCCAAGACAAATACCCAGAAACGGCTGAGTAAGTGTTTTCAGCACAACATCCAGGCCGGTTTTACGCAGATAATTCATCGCAGAGCTTGCTTCCCCAACTCCGGGAAATATCACCCGATCTGCACTGCGAATCCGTTCAGGATCATCTGTCAGTACCGGTTCAACTCCCAAACGGTTTAGCGCACAGGTTACCGAACGTACGTTTCCTGCATTATATTTTACCATTACCACCTCACCGGAAACTTCCGGAAGTGGATTTGCATCAACCATTAAAGGACTCCTTTTGTAGAGGGAAGCACCATGTTATAGATATCGCGCTTTACCGCTCCCCGTATCGCACGGGCGAATGCCTTAAAAACAGCCTCGGCTATATGGTGCGTATTTTCCCCTTTCGCCGAAAGATTCAGATTGCATCGGGCTTCATCCGAAAATGATTTAAAAAAGTGAGACAGCATCTCTGTCGGAACATCTCCCACTCTATCCCGGGTAAATTCAACATCCCAGACAAGCCAGGGCCGGCCGGAAAAATCTATGGCAGCCTGAGCCAGGGCGTCATCCATCGGAAGCATAAATCCATATCGGCTGATTCCCATCTTATCCCCTAGTGCCTGCAAAAATGCCTGTCCTAAAGATATTCCAGTATCTTCTATTGTGTGATGCTCATCAACATCAAGATCACCTTTTACCTGAATACGCAGATCACAATATGAGTGTTTGGCGACCTGATCAAGCATATGATCAAAAAACCTCAGTCCGGTTGAAATATCGGACTTCCCTGTTCCGTCAAGGTTGATGGAGACCTCAATCCCGGTCTCTTTGGTTTTACGTGATATTTCCGCAATTCTGTCCGGCAGAGGATAACCTGACCCGGTAATATAGCGGCTTATTTCATCCCAGCAATTACTCACCAGAGTACAGCATTCGGCAAGATTGCTGCTTTCGGATCCGCTCACAGAACCATCTTTGAGCAGGCTCCGATTCTCATTGCCGCAAAACCAGATTGCTTTACACCCGATATTGTCAGCCAGCTCAAGATCGGTAAGACGGTCCCCAATCACCAGTGACCGTTCAATATCGTAACCACCTGAAAGGTACTCAGTCAGCATTCCTGTCCCCGGTTTTCTTGTCGGAAGATTATCTTCAGGCCGGGATTCATCAATATGAATTGCATCAAAAATGATCCCTTCACCCTCAAGGGCTTTCAGCAGCTTCTCCTGAGGAAGGGAAAAATCTTCATAGGGATAGGAATCAGTTCCAAAACCATCCTGGTTGGATACCATAACCAGGAAAAAATCAGTCTCTTTCCTGATTCGGCTTAATGCCCCGAAAATTCCGGGTACAAATTCCAGCTTCTCCAGAGTATCAATCTGAAAATCCTCCGGCGGTTCCTGTATGAGGACTCCGTCCCTGTCTATAAATAGAATTGGCCTCATAATAAGCCTCCCAAATTCTTCATTGCCGATACAAGCTTTTCGTTTTCCGTCTCAGATCCTATAGTTATCCGCACACACCCTTCACAACCGGGTTCGGAGTTTCTATTTCGAATGATTATCCCTATTCTACGAAGTTCCTGATAAAGCCGGTTAGCATCCAACACTTTCACCAGAATGAAATTCGCATCAGACGGATAGACATACCTGACATACGGTATCTCTTCCAGTGCCGCTGTTAACTGTCTCCTTGATGCAATAATTTTTCGTATACCTTCACGTACAAGAGTTTCTGTTTCCAGTACACTGGCTGCGACTTCCTGCGCCGGTCCGCTTAGATTGTAGGGATACTTTATGTTCTTCAGCACCGCAGCAATTTCCGGTGAGGCTATCGCCATACCCAGTCGTACATTTGCAAGACCCCATGCCTTGGAAAAGGTTCTGAGAACCACAAGATTCTCATACGAACCAAGCAAATCCAGTGCTGATGGATTATTGCTAAAATCCTGGTAGGCTTCATCAACTACCACTATTCCCGGGAACAGCTTCAGCACCTGTTGTAAGACTGCAGGTTCAACTGAGTTCCCTGTCGGATTATTTGGCGAACAGGCAAACAGTAATTTCAGCTGTTGTACCGGTTCGGACTCCACAACTTCGCGAAGACTATCCATATCTATGGTAAAAGTATCGGTTAAAGGAATACGAACCACTTCAATATCATTTATATCAGCAAAAACTTTATAGACACCATAGGTAGGGGGCAAAATTACCGCTTTATCCACCCCCGGTATCGCAAATGCCCGGTAAAGCAGGTCTATCGCTTCATCGCTGCCGTTCCCCAAAAAGAGTGCCTCAGCAGATATGCCAAAGAGTTTGGCCACTCGATCTTTCAGCTTACGTTGAAATGGATCCGGATATCGATTTCTTGGAGATCCTGATGTTTCCACAAAATCCTGAAAATTCTCATTAGCATCAAGAAATACTTCAGCCTCTCCTGAAAACTCACTGCGCGCAGATGAGTAGGGAGAAATCCCCCTTATATTAGGTCGAAGCAGCTCCTGCAGATTAATACTTTTACTCATTTGTTCCTTCCAATGTTCCTTCCAGTTTTTTCAGTCTAATAGATACCGCCTGTTTGTGGGCGATAAGAGCTTCTGCTTCAGCAAGCACTTCTATAACCGGTCCCAACTTTCTCAATCCCTCGGGAGTAATTTCCTGAAAAGTGATTTTCTTGATAAAACTATCAACACTCACCCCGGAATAGACCCTTGCAAAACCGTTTGTCGGTAAAGTGTGGTTTGTTCCCGAGGCATAATCTCCGGCAGATTCAGGTGTCCAGGATCCAAAAAATACAGAACCGGCATGCAGGATCTCTCCTTCCATTGCCTTTGCATCACGCATCTGAATAATCAGGTGCTCGGGTGCATATCGGTTAATAATATCGATGACTCTGTCACGTTCCGGAACACAAAGGATACTGCTGTTCGAAAGAGAACTCTCTGCAAACGCTTTTCGCGGCAGCTCAGCCAACTGCTGTTTTACTGCTAAAAGAATGGGATCAATTAGTGAAACCGAGTCAACTATAACTATCACCTGGCTGTCCGGCCCATGCTCAGCCTGGCTAAGCATATCAGCGGCTACAATTTCAGGATCAGCCGATTCATCTGCGGCGATCAGCACTTCAGAAGGTCCCGCAGGCATATCAATGGAAACACCTGCTGCTGCAGCAAACTCTTTTGCTTTTGTCACATACTGATTTCCCGGACCGAATATTTTATCAACTTTCCTCACACTCTCTGTACCAAATGCCAGAGCAGCTATAGCCTGAGCACCTCCTGCTTTAACAATCGAAGTAATTCCGCTTAGCGAGGCGGCAAAGAGAATTGCCGGATGCACAGACCCGTCAGCTTGGGGAGGTGTTGTGAGAATAATTTCACGGCAGCCGGCAATTGAGGCCGGAATCGCAAGCATTAAAACGGTAGAAAAGAGTGGTGCCGTCCCACCAGGAACATACAGCCCCACCCGCTCTATCGGCCGGGTACGTCTCCAGCACCGCACACCATTCTCCACCTGCATGTCTTCATCAACTGGCAGCTGGGCGGTATGAAAATTCCTGATATTTTTTGCGGCATGCTTAATGGCCATCCGGAGTTCCGGTTTTATCTGCTGCGCAGCTTTATCAACTTCTTCTCTGGTTACAGCCAGACTTTGGAGCTCTGCACGATCAAAAGTTTTAGCATACTCTATCAGAGCAGAATCCCCGCGGGCTGTAACCGCTGCAAATATCTGCCGAACGGTATTTTCCAGTTCATCCTGCCGCTTTTGTGGTCTCTTGATAATATCCTGAATATCCTGATCATCAGGACTCATATATATAGCCATAGATGTACTCATCTGTTACAGACTCATTTTCTCAATCGATGTAACCAGCAGTCCCTGAGCACCAATTTTTTTCAAGGCTGCAAAAACATCCCAAAAATCATCCTCTTTCACTACTGTCTGTACAGAACTCCACCCTTTTTCATATAAAGGGGTTACCGTCGGGCTTTTCATACCCGGAATAATCTTATTAACTTCACCAATTTGATCTGTGGGCAGATTAAAGATAATGTACTTGTAATCCCGTGCTTTCATAACTGCATCCATTCTTACCAGCAGACTATCAAGAATCCTCTGTTTTTCAGCATCTTTTTCACCCAGATTTTTTTGTGCAATCATTACCGCGGTTGATCGAAACAGCACATCAACTTCTTTCAGCCCGTTACTGATCAAGGTACTTCCGGTGCTGACAAGATCGCAAATTGCATCAGTTAATCCAATAGCGGGAGCAATCTCAACCGATCCGCTAATTTCATGGATTCCCGCCTTCACTCCCCGTTCTTCAAGACACATTCTGAGGATATTGGGATATGAGGTTGCAATTTCTCGTCCTTCCATATCTGCAAGGTTAGTATAAGAAAAGCTGTTCGGGACAGCAATTGAGAGCCGGCATTTTGAAAAACCGAGATCGCGAATATAATCAACATCAAACTGCTTCTCCACCGTTTCATTTCTGCCTACAATCCCGATATCAGCTATCCCGTCAAATACATATCCTGGAATATCATCATCCCGCAGATAAAGGAACTCAATGGGGAAATTATATGCTTCATTTTTTAATACTCTGGATCCATTTCCAAAATCAATCCCGCAGGATCGTATAATATCCTGAGACTTCTCGCTAAGTCTCCCTTTTTTCTGTACGGCTATCCGCAGCTTTGTTTTACTGGTAAACATCTTTTCCTCCTGAATTTATCCTGTCCCGACATCAATCTGTTTTGCAAAAAAAAACCCCGCTTAATGCGGAGTCTTTACGTATACGTATACCATTCGCACTTCATAGTTAGGGGAAGAGAGAATGATGATGATGTCTGTAAATCGTTTGTATATTTTTCATACACCTGTACATTATCGGTATACCCTTTGGGTGTCAAGTATTATGCAGCCGTATGCGGCAATTAACCGGCATTCACGGCTACTTCGAATTTTTTTAAATTGCCTTAAATTACTCGATCGGCTTTGGTGCTTCCTGAGGAGTTTCTGCTTCAGAAACATCCTCTGCTGCAGTTTCCTGATTAACAGGGGCACTTTCCCCACGTTTTTTTCCCTTTTTCTCATTTGATTTCGGCACTGTTGGTGCAGTACCTGAAGCAGATTTTTTTCTGCTTACCCCGGCAAGAATCATCGCAATACCATAAATAACAATAATACCGGCAATCACACTGAGAATAAGCTGTCCGGACTCTTTCGGCATAATAAAAATTACCAGGGCAAGTGCTGCAGAAATTCCTGTATTAATCAGAGAACGTGTCAGGGATGTACCTGTTTTTTTAAGTCCGTTCAATGTTAATAGAGTTATAACAACAGAAATTGTTAATACTCCGGCAAGTACATACAGCATAAGAGACCAGATGTCTTTATTTGATGCCATAGGCAGCAATACAGCCACAATACCTACAACAACGCCAAGAACTCCCCTTATCAGCAGCATACTTCGGGTTTTCTCATCAAATTCACTTTTTACCGTAAGAAACAGCGCTCCGGATCCATTTACAACAGTAAAGGCACCTATGCCTATTACCATAACTTTCACAAAGTTCTCAGTCTGGAAAAAGATGAATACTCCTGCGGCACAGGCAATAACGCCAAGTATAATATATTGAAGCCATTGATATGTTGATTTCATCTGTATCCTCCGTATATATATTATCTTCCGTTAGTTCAGTAATGTAAAGTGTTTTCTACGAGTAGATGGTAGATGGTGGATGGTAGTGATGAAATTAAAATGGTAT
>CAZMOX010000046.1:0-7260 GCA_964567895.1 uncultured Spirochaetales bacterium
GAGGTCTGCGGCGGTCCCCATGTAGAAAACACCAAAGTTCTGGGTGTATTCAAAATTAAGAAAGAGCAGTCATCATCTGCCGGGGTTCGAAGGATTAAAGCGGTACTGATTTAAGGGTATTAGGCTGTTTTTACCTGACTAAGTGTTGGTACCCCCTTCTACTCTCTATTATCTTTGATGAATCAGATATTTATGCTATAATTTTTAAGAGAACATTATAATACTAGGTAGTGACCTGGAAAATTTACCATCAAAGAGGGAATTATGATAGCTTTAAAAAACAGTTACACGGATAATGCAATGGATATTTATTGGGAAAATTTAGCGAATAAAGTTTGTAAAAGTTTTTCTTTTACAGATGAAGAAAGTGATAGTTTTCTCAGTAATAAAGCGGCAAAACTCATTGGATGTCTGCCGAATATTGCAGAAACGAAAACTCCGGAACGTGATGGCTGCACCAATCTTGCCGTGTATATTATGTCAATCCGAGAGACAAAGCAGTTTTACTGTCATCAAGAATGTGATGATATGGATGTTTTTGCTCGTTTGCAGGATATTATGAATTTTAATGGTGGAGATCAGGATGTTCTACAAAAAGGGATGACACTTCTTGCTTTGATGATGGTTAATGATTATAAACGTGATATTGATGAAGATGCCGCAGCTGGTAAATATAATCCATTGCATGCTGGTTCCTGGGATTTCAAAAAACTTCGAAAGGAACTTCTTGATGAGTATGAAAAGATAGATTCATATGAAATTGACAGTATAGTATCTCTATCAGAGAGTGCCACATTGATATGGGAATTAGGAAGCTAAAATCAATTGAAAAAAGAAGTTTATAAAGTAGTTGGATTAATCTATGGGATTATTGGGATAGGTGTATTTCTTCTTAATTTTATTGGTTCCTTTTTAATTACACAAAAAACAAAACAATTTAATATGTTTCAGCTGATTTATATAATTTTCGGAATTATTTTGATACTATTATCAGTTACAAGAAAAGATTATCTCAGTTTTACTATAAGAAATAAAAGAGTTGAAATTAGTATTAAAATGC
Source organism: uncultured Spirochaetales bacterium (assembly GCA_964567895.1). Lineage (GTDB taxonomy): Bacteria > Spirochaetota > Spirochaetia > JABMQR01 > JABMQR01 > JABMQR01. The sequence goes on from CAZMOX010000046.1 coordinate 1,061, forward strand.
TTAATTGCCTGATTCAATTCTATATTTTAGTATTTCTTTGTGTTTTCGGAATACTTGAAGATCATAGTGGTCAATATAATTTATCAATGCTGATGATAGCTGGGTTGATGGGATTGAAGTATCATATATTGGGCAAGAAATCACTTATTGTAATGATTGTTTTCTTTTCTGTTTTATTTCAGGTTTCAGCTTGGTTGTCAGGTCTCTATTTGCGTGGATTGTATATACTGTTATTTAGTGCTTTTTTCTTTGGTATTACTATTATTATGTATCAGGAAGACCTTAAACGACACTTTGATTTGGTTAAGAAATATCACGATAAACTTGTTAGTCTTGAACACATAATTGATAAATTCAAAAATGAAACATTAGATATTTCTACCATAAATTTTACTCCCAGAGAGCTTGAAGTTTTGAAAGAATTTTGCCTTTCCCGCGCAACAAATCAGGAACTTGCGAATAATATGGGGTTGAAAGTGCAAACAATCAAAACACACTTACGAAATATTTTTGATAAATCAGGAGTTGATGATCGATATCAGCTTATTGATCTATTTAAACATAATTTTGAGAAGTAAATTAATAATTTGGAAAAAGCCTCAAATGATTATTCTAAATCTGGCTTAACAGCAAGTTGTCCGCAGGCTCCATCTATTCCCCGGCCGCGTCGGTATCTTCTGGTAATTCTCAAACCCTCTTTTTCAAGAAGTGAACAAAAACTGCTGATACTTCGCTGGGATGGTTCGTTGAACTGAGTTCCATTACCAGATCCCGGGTTCCAGGGTATTACATTTATTACCGCATTGAGATCTTTAGCAAATACTGCCAGTTCCCTACAAGCCGTTTCAGAATCATTTTCACCACCCAACAACACGTATTCCAGAGTTATTCGCTTTCCCGTAGTTATACAGTAGGATTTTAGTGTTCTATGCAGGGAGGGAAGAGGGTGTCTCTTGTTAATTGGCATTAATAGAGATCTCTGTTCATTATTTGCAGATGTTAAGGAAACAGCTAGTTTGATTGGAATACTCAGCTCTTCCATAAGTGTTTTTATGCCATTTACCATCCCGCAAGTTGAAATAGTCATTTTTCTCGCACTAATATTCAAACCCTTTGGATAATGAAATAATTCAACAGATTTAATAACTTCACCAATATTGGCAAGCGGCTCACCCATTCCCATATAGACTATGTGTGAAGGATTCCCGGCAATTCGTGAGAGATGATAGAACTGCTCGACAATTTCAGCGGCAGTAAGATTGCGTTGGAATCCCATCTCTGCTGTTTTGCAGAAAGAGCATCCCATAGCACAACCAACTTGTGACGAAATACATGCAGTTTTACGTCCTTCTTCATCGATAAGGAGAACGCTCTCAATATACAGACCATCATTCAGACGAATAAGAAGCTTCGCCGTCCCATCATCATCCTGTTGCTGTTTTTCAATTGAAGTAGTAAACGGATTACCTTCAAAGGCCTCAGACATCTCCTGACGCATCTGTTTTGGAACATTCAGCATTTCCTCAAAAGAGCCGACCCCTTTGAGAAGCCAATCAAAGACCTGTCTCCCGCGGAAAGGGGTTGAAGGTGAGAATGTTTCTGCAATTTCCTCCGGGAAAAGCCCAAAGAGACCCTGTTTGTCAGGATTCGATTTTATGAATGAGTGTTGTAACATATATATTATGAAGTCCCAGATTTAGATAGTCTTTAAGTATCTGTACAGCTTTGGATTTATACCCCTGCTCCAGATAACAGTTTGCTGTCTCAATGTATAGACGGTGATTTCTCGGATCTTTTTTAATCAGACTTTGCACCTTATCAATCGCATCAGAATATTCACCTTTAGATTTATGAATCAGAGCAAGTCCGAGGATTGCATAGTAGTCAAAACCAATGTTGAGAGCTTTCATATAGAATTCTTCAGCTTTATCGATCTGATCAAGTACGCGAAAGGCATCACCTGCTCTTGTAAGAATAACTTTATTATCAGGGTCAACCTGAAGGATTTTAAGCCAAAATACAAGAGAACTCTCATAATTATGCATACCGCGATAACAATCCGCTGCACCAAACAATGCAAAGAAGTTTCTTGGATCCTTTTCCAGCGCCTGCAGAAAATAGGTTAACCCTTTTGTAAAGGTTTTAAGTTTTCGATGACAGTTACCAATGGAAGTTAATACTCTAATATCAACTGAATCAGGATTTTCTGTGTAGATTTTCTCCCAATAGACCAAAGCGGATTCAAATTCCTGAAAATCGAAATGCAGATGGCCCAAACCGATCAAAGCATAAGCATTATGATCGTTTATAGCCAAGACTCTCTCATAAGTTGCTTTTGATGTCTGGAAATCTTTCAGTTTCCGGTATGCATCAGCGACCCGGGTAATAACTGTAACATTTTTCGGATCATGTTCCAGATAACTATTCCATGCTTCGATTGCTGCTGGTAGTTGTTTCATTGCTTTGTAGCAATCTGCCAACCCAAAATATGCATAATTATTTCCTGGATAGTAGGCGAGGCAAGTAGTATAAAACTTGATGGCATCTCGATGCTTATGTTTTTTCCTGAATATATCACCTAAACCAACAAGCGCATAATTGTTGGTTGGGTATTTTTCAAGGATTTTCTGAAAAAGTTTTTCAGCTTCTAATATGCGGTTTTCTTTTAAGAGTTGATATCCCCGACGTGAGAGCTGAGATATTTCAGCAATTTCATCCGGTGGAAGAGAAATGTCTGCTTCTAATTCCTTTGTATTACCTAACAGAAAATCAAATTCATCATCAATATTATTCATACGCGTTCTGTTAGTTCTCCTGTCAGTATGCTGCATAAATTATAGCATCTTTTTCGCATGTATGAGAAGGGTAAAATAATACTCTTATTTTACTTCATGATATTTTTATAATTTTTTAAAATTCTGTTGATATTAGTGCTATGTACAGTTATAGTTAACCTATTAAAAAATACCATGGGGGTAAATGTGAAAAAATTATTAATTCTGGCTGTATTATTGTTAGCAATTATGATTCCTGTAACTGCTGCGGATACGAATGGTAAAGATTTTGGAGTAGGGCTATATCTTGGCTCACCTCTGGGCATAACAGCAAAATACGACCTGGATGAAGAACTGTCAGTAGTAGGTGGATTGGGCTTTGGCGGCAGCGCATTGATTATAAATGGTGGTGTTCAATATAATTTTATCGATTTTAGTATTGAAGATCTCGACTTCAATGTTTATTTTGGCGGGAACGTAAATATTAAATTCGGAGGAACACCTTCTTTTAATCTCGGAATCGAAGTACCTGTTGGAATTAGCTACTACTTTAAAGATCCGGCAATTGAAGTTTTCCTGGAAGTGGGACCTACCTTTAATTTTATATCGTTGACTGCCGACGCAGTTGGCGGAATTGGTGCAAGATACGAATTTGATGGGTAAGCCGATTTAATAAGAAAGTTGGCTGGATCCATGTATACACGGATTTGAAGTTTTTTTATTGATTGCTTTACTAATTGAATTAAGAGTAATTATGAAATATCAAATAACTTCACAAATCGAAGTTTGTGAAGCAAACGAATTATGCAATGCATAATTTTGTAAGTGAGCATATTTTTTCAGGAAATTGACATCCCTTTTACATAGATTCCTCTAGTAAGAATTTATGTTAAAAGGGATTTTTTTATCTATTCTAATGAACAAAAACAAAATTGCTTAATGAGTTTTTTAGTCTCTCAGGAATTCTTGCATGAATAGTAATTCCGTTATCCCCATATGTTTCCTTCAAAATAGAGCCGTTACGTTTTATTAAAGCTACCAGATCATACCTGTCAGGTGGAAAAAGATATATCTCTTCCGGGTACACATTTGAAAGAATTGCTGAAACTTTCTCAAGCAGCTCTTCCAAACCGGAATTTTCTTTTATAGAAATAAAAACTGCATGTTCATGCTTTTCCATAATAGAGTTAAGATGGATTCTTTCCTCTACAAGATCCATTTTATTAAAGACCAGCAGCATAGGTTTATCCTGGCACCCAAGTGATTCCAATACTTCCATGGTGGTTTTGTAGCAGTTTAAGGCATCTGGGTGGGCGGCATCAATTACATGAATAATAAAATCAGAATATTTAGTCTCTTCCAGAGTAGATTTAAAAGCCTCTACAAGATTGTGAGGAAGTTTTTGTACGAAGCCTACAGTATCTGTTACAAGCACCTCCGCTCCTCCGGGAAGAACGATTTTTCGGGTTGTTGGATCAAGGGTCGCAAAAAGTTTATTCTCTATCAGCACATCAGCATCAGTTAAAGCGTGAATAAGAGATGATTTTCCCGCATTTGTATAACCAACGATTGAACCTGTGGGTACCGGAAGATTTCTGCGCTGCTTTCTTTGTGTATCCCTGTGAGCTATGACCTTTTTAAGTTCTTCTTTCAGTCGGGATATCTTTTTCAAAGCTATACGTCTATCAACTTCAAGCTGGGTTTCCCCTTCACCCCTGGTTCCCTTCGTGCCTCCACGCTGTCTGGAGAGGTGGGTCCATGCCCGTGTTAACCTTGGCATTGAATATTCCTGCTGTGCAAGTGCAGCCTGCAGTACTGCTTCTTGGGTAGATGCGCGGTCAGCAAATATTTGAAGAATCACTTCTCTCCGATCAATAACTGCACCTTCTGACTGTTTTTCCCAATTTCGCTGCTGACTTGGGCTTAAATCATGATCGATAACTATGCATTCTGCTTCCAGCTCTTCAGCCAGCTCAATGATTTCAGCCATTTTACCGGTACCTAAGAGAAAAGCCGCATTGGGTTCTCTCAAAGTAACAATAATTGAGTCTGCAATAGGCATTCCCAGTGTTAAAACCAGACTTTTAAGCTCGGATTGATGATATTTAGCGAGCTGTTTATCAATGTCGGGTGTTTGAACAGTGACCAGTAGTGCACGGCTTTCTTGTTCTTCGGAAGAATCATATCTAAATGTTGTATTTGTCATATGTAGTTAAGACACTAAATGAGGTTATCATTGTTGTCAATATATGATAGGATATTCCAGCCGAAATTCGTACAGGCAAAAATATATAAATAGTTTCAGGATGGTAAAAATATGGGTTTGAATTGTGGTATCGTTGGACTTCCTAATGTGGGGAAATCTACGATTTTCTCTGCGCTTACTTCAGCACCGGCAGAAGCGGCAAATTATCCTTTTTGCACAATAGATCCCAATGTGGGAATTGTCAGTGTTCCGGATGAACGGCTTAATAAAATTGTTGAACTTATCCCGACAAAGAAGGTTATTCCTGCAGTTGTTGAGTTTGTTGATATTGCAGGATTGGTACGCGGAGCGTCAAAAGGTGAGGGATTGGGAAACCGTTTTCTGGCCCATATACGTGAGGTGGGGATTCTGATTCATGTGGTCAGGTGTTTTGTAAATGATGATATTACCCATGTGGATAATGTAATAAATCCCGAGTCTGATATTGAAACTATTCAGATTGAACTTGCATTTGCCGATCTGGACTCAGTTGAAAAACGATTGGCAAAACTTGATAAACTTGGCCGTATGGGGAAAGAGGGTGCAAAACAAGCTGCTCAGCTGCTGCCGATTCTTACAGCTCTGAAGGAAGCTCTGGATCAGGGGAAACCTGCAAGAAGCCTTGATTTTACCAAGGAACAGAAACTGCTTCTGAAAGAGTTTCACCTGATAACCATGAAACCACAAATATATGTCTGCAATGTAGATGAAAATGGACTAGAGGAAGATAATGCTCTGGTGCAGACGGTACGTAGAATTGCAGAAGAAGAGGGGTCCCATGCAATTGTTATTTGCGGACAGCTTGAGGCTGAAATCTCCTCTTTGGAATCTGATGAAGAACGCAATGAATTTCTCCACGAGTCAGGGCTTGAGGAGTCAGGTTTGAATCGTTTGATTAAAACTGCTTATGAGACACTGGGACTTCGGACATTTTTTACTGCCGGAGCAGATGAGAACCGTGCCTGGACATTCCACGAAGGAAATACAGCGCCCCAGGCAGCCGGAGTTATTCATACAGACTTTCAGAGGGGATTTATTAAAGCTGAAGTGTATCATTGTACTGATCTGTTTGAACTCAATTCTGAGCAAAAGGTAAAATCTGCCGGTAAAATGCGAATTGAAGGGAAGGAGTATTTAGTACGTGATGGTGATATTATGCACTTTCGGTTTAATGTCTGAGA